>JAZGES010000156.1:0-2603 GCA_036478935.1 Thiotrichaceae bacterium | reverse complement strand
GAGTGCTGTTGATCAAGCTAATACCCACGATGACAACAAATAGTTCAACCCACGTCGATCGGCTAAAGGTAACTAATATCCCAACAGTGGTTAGAATAATTAGCGGCCAAAGGAACTTTCGAGGAGTGACGATAGAAGCAAAAATCAAACTCATTGCTAGAAACTTGCCAGATTTATTAGCATTAAAGTGCCATCCAGCAGCTCGACCTGGAATACTCGACCACTCAACTTGGTCAGAAAAGAATTCAACGATATTGACAGTGGCGTTAATAAGAATAACGAGGATAAGGGAATAAAGCGCAGCTTTAACTATCTTGGGGCTGGTAAGTAAGATAAACATACTAATAAATACACTAATGGATTTAAGCAGTACATTGAGCTCCAAACCTGTTTTAAAGCCTTTGCTAGATAAAGCATAAGCAATGGTAGTCGAGGCTAGAAAAAGTATGATCCAGATAAAAGCAGATTTGGGTATATTGCTTATGGACTCAGCTGGGGTTAGTAGTAAAAAGAGCAAAGACATGCCGAACAACATGAGATACCAGTACATCTCTTTGATGCTAGGAACAATGACTTCTATTGCAAGATATCCATTACTGCAAAATGCAAAAACAAGAAGAAATACAACAACGGCTTTTATGTTATCAATCATATCTGTATAGGGTAATTACTTGCGGTAAGGTTGGAGCAAACTTCCATATATTATTGCGATTCGTACCATTGCTGGAACATTAACACGACCCATAATGGATAATGCCAGTCACGTTTACCAGTTTGGTGTTCATTCCACATGAGACGTATCAACTCAGGCTTAAAAAAACCTTCATCTTGTAATCGCTTTTCGTTCAGCAACTCTTCAGCCCAAGGTTTTAACTCATTTCTTAACCAGCTATCAATCGGCACACCAAAACCCATTTTGGGTCGGTCAATAAGGCTTGCGGGGACATGTTGATAAAGGACTTGTCGTAAGGGCCATTTTTCTTGACCATCTCTTACTTTTATCGAAGTCGGCAATCTCCATGCAAACTCTATAAGTCGGTGATCCAACATGGGAATTCGTCCTTCAAGACTGACTCCCATGGCGGCTCGGTCAACTTTGGTGAGTATATCATCCGGCAAATAAGAATGTTGATCAATATACATAAAGCCATCGCGATCATCCTTGAAGCGATCCGAGAACTTCTCGGCTTCATGGAAGATAGATGAGGTTTCGGTGGCTCCAATGACAATGCTGTCTGGGTCTTTCCATTGTGAAAGCATGTGGTAATACAAGTCATATTTATTGTCGGCTTGTAGCATGCGAGCAATAATTTTTATTTTGTAAGCTACTTCTCCAGGGCTTTCAGCTCCATTTAAATAACGATCTGCCCAAAAGAATACGGAGTTTAAAAGGCTTGAAGGCAAGCCTTTTAAGGTGCTACCAATAAGCTTGCGCAATGGGATTTTATTGATCTTTTGCCAGAGGTCATTGCCCCGTTGATAGCGACCGTAACCACAGAATAACTCATCTCCTGCATCACCTGACAAGCTAACGGTCACTTCTTTGCGCGCCATTTCAGAAACAAGATAGGTGGGGATTTGTGACGAGTCGGCAAAAGGCTCATCGTAAAGTGAAGGAATCTTTGGGATAACATCACGTGCTTGTTTTGCCGTTACGTACAGCTCAGTGTGGTTGGTTTTGAGGTGTTTAGCGACGAGGCTGGCATGTTGGGCTTCGTTATAACCGTCTTCATGAAAGCCGATGGAAAAGGTATTCACTGGACGATCTGAACTGTCTTGCATCAAAGCAACAACAGTCGATGAATCAATGCCACCTGATAGGAAAGCGCCCAAAGGCACATCAGCAATCATCTGGCCTTCTATGGACTGGCGTAATAAGCCATCCAGCTCTGATACAGCTTGTTCGGGTGTTCCCGTGAATGGATCATCTAAGCCACTTTTTACTGCACCATCAATAGACCAATAAATTATGGGTTCAGGTAGTTCTTGTGTTTTTACTTGTTGCTGAGATAGTTTTAGATAAGTCCCAGGAATGAGTTTATTAATACCAGAATATATAGAATAAGGTGCTGGTACATAATTATGGCGTAGGTAGCTGGATAGCGCATTACGATTAATTTCACCTTGCCATGCTGGATGCGCACGTAATGATTTTAGCTCTGAACCGAACATAAAAGAACCACCTTGCCAGCCATAGTACAGTGGTTTTTCTCCCATTCTGTCGCGAGCAAGGTAGAGTACCTCTTCTTCCTTGTCCCAAAGTGAGAAGGCAAACATGCCGACTAAGCGCTTTAAGGTCGACTCTACGCCCCAACATTCTACCGCAGCGAGTATAACTTCAGTATCTGAGTGGCCTCGCCATTGGTATTCAGCTTGCTCATTAATTTCCTTGCGGATATCTTGGAAGTTATAAATTTCACCATTGAAGGCAATAACGTAGCGTTCATGGTGTGAGGTCATAGGCTGGTGTCCAGCTTGTGACAAATCTATGATAGAGAGTCGGCGATGCCCAAGAGCGAGGTTGTGTTGATCATCAATCCATGAGCCATCATCATCGGGTCCGCGATTGGCAATCGCATCGGTCATTTGTTTGATAGTTTGTT
>JAZGES010000155.1:0-5547 GCA_036478935.1 Thiotrichaceae bacterium | reverse complement strand
CTTCTAAATATTCATTTCTGATATTTCTACTCCTGCCCCTTTGGGCATCTTAATATTGCCTGACGAGGCTATAAACGTTTTCTACATTATCCAACGATAACCCAACAAATATTAAACAAGCACAGGACTTTTATATAACGCCTGTGAAACGGAGTACAACATGTCAACTCAACCTTTAATCATTTTCGATACGACTTTGCGTGATGGCGAACAAAGCCCTGGCGCGTCCATGACGTTGGAAGAAAAAGTGCGTATTGCTAAAATGTTAGAACAAATGAATGTCGATATTATTGAGGCTGGCTTTCCTATCGCCAGCCCTGGTGATTTTGCGGCGGTCAAAGCCGTAGCCGACACCATCAAAAATAGTACAGTCTGTGGTCTATCTCGCGCATTAGACAAGGATATTGAAGCCGCAGGCGAAGCTCTTAAAGGGGCTGTATCTCCACGTATTCATACTTTTATCGCCACCTCTCCCATCCATATGCGTGACAAGTTAAACATGCAACCGGATCAGGTTTTAGAATACGCTATCAAAGCCATCAAAAAAGCTCGTCAATATACGGATGATGTTGAGTTCTCTGCTGAAGATGCGGGGCGATCTGAACCTGAGTTTTTACATCGTATTGTTGAAGCGGCTATTGATGCTGGCGCGCGCACTATCAATATTCCCGATACGGTTGGCTACACCATCCCTCATCAATTTGGTGAGATGATGAAAAACTTGATTGAGAATGTGCCTAACTCAGATAAAGCTATTTTTTCGGTACACTGCCATAACGATTTAGGTTTGGCTGTAGGGAATTCTTTATCTGCTTTTTTGAATGGCGCTCGACAAATCGAGTGCACTATCAATGGCTTGGGCGAACGTGCCGGTAACGCTTCGTTAGAAGAAATTGTGATGGCGGTACGTACGCGCCAAGATGTTTTCCCCTGTGATACCAATATTGATGCGACACATATTGTGCCTACTTCACGTTTAGTCTCACGCATTACGGGCTTCCCTGTTCAACCGAATAAAGCCATTGTAGGCAAGAATGCTTTTGCTCATGAATCCGGCATTCATCAGGATGGTGTTTTAAAATCTCGTGAAACCTACGAGATCATGCGCGCACAAGATGTGGGCTGGTCTGATAACAAAATTGTATTAGGCAAACATTCTGGTCGAAATGCCTTCAAAACTCGCCTTAAAGAGATTGGTTTTACCTTTGAGACAGATGAAGAGCTTAATCAGGCATTTCAAAAGTTTAAAAACTTAGCAGATCGCAAACATGAAATTTTCGATGAAGATTTATTGTTAATCGTTTCTCAAACAAATGAAAGCTCAGAAGAAGATAGCTATGAGCTGGTCTATTCTGAAGTCTGCTCTGAAACAGGTGAAACTCCCGTTGCTAATGTGACTATTAAAATTGATGGTGAAGAGGCCAGTGGCAATGCTAATGGCGGCGGCCCGGTTGATGCGGTCTTCAAAGCGATTGAGTTAGTGGTCAACTCGGATACAGAATTAAAGCTTTATTCCGTCAACAATATTACTAGCGGCACTGACTCACAGGGTGAAGTCACCGTGCAACTACAAAAGAACGGACAGGCTGTTTATGGATATGGCGCTCATACTGATATCGTCATTGCTTCTGCCCGTGCTTACATTGATGCACTAAACAAGCTAGCATCGACGATTCAACGACCTCATCCACAACATGATGGTATCTGATATTTGATTATCTGACTTGATAGCTTATGCATAACTCGCAACAACATTTAAGTGAACCACTAGATGAACAACTTCGACGTGCTTATTTGCATGCTATGGGAGTTCCTGTATGGCTTAGCAGAGAAAGGCTTCACAAAGAGTCTAAACGTGAAGTCAGCTCTGGTGCAGATAATGTAGTTGCGAATGCTAATACCATTAAAAATGAAATAGCAACGAATGAGTTGGTTAATACACAAAGAGTAGTTGAAGACCTTTCAGCTACTCTTTCTGTCACACCTAACAAGCTCAGTACAGATGCGAAGAGTAGCGCTCATCAGCGATCTTCCTCCAATACCCCCGAAAAACTAGAACCGATCGACTGCTCGACAATGAATTGGGCAACCTTGCAATCTCGAGTTTCGGCCTGCCAAGCATGCGCTCTACATACTTCTCGCAATCAAGCCGTATTGGGTAGTGGTGATCAATCGGCTAAATGCATCATCATTGGCGATATTCCAACCTCTGAGGATGATAAAAAAGGTCATCCTTTTGTAGGAAGCTCAGGGCAACTGCTTACCAATATGCTACTGGCAATTGATTTACCCAGAAATACGGTCTACCTGACCAATGCGACAAAATGCCGAGCTAGCAATGATCGTATGCCATCTCATGAAGAATTAGCTCAATGCTCAAATTATTTATATCGTCAAATTGAGTTAATAAAACCTGAAAAGATCCTCATTCTTGGTCGGACAGCGGCACAACATCTATTACAGAAAAAAGCCCCACTTGCCAGGCTTCGAGGCAAAATACACACATTGCCCAACACTCAAATACCTGCTGTTGTAACTTATCACCCACGCAACTTGTTAAAGCAATCCAAAGATAAACGCAAAGCATGGGAAGATTTAAAGCTCTTCAGGAAAATCGGCACTTAACCCCAACATCTAATCTCAGCACTAATCCATACTGCAAACTTCATGCCTAAACAAAGTAGATTCCAACTAGTCCCCATGACGTTACTCGATATTCCCGAGATCATGGCTATTGAGGAAAAAGTTCAGGAACAACCATGGACTAATGGGATTTTCAAAGACTGCCTCAGGGTCGGTTATTTATGCTGGGTCTGCAAAGAAAATAACACCGATCTAGTCGGCTACCTTATCCAATCCATTGCTGCAGAAGAGATGCATATTTTAAACGTCTGTATTCGCCCTGATAAACAACGGATGAACCTTGGTACATTGTTAGTTGAACACGCTGAGAGCTTGGCAATAAAAAAAGTAGCACACACTAGTTTTTTAGAAGTTCGACCTAGCAATATTGCGGCTATTCGACTCTATCTAAAGCTGGGTTATGAAAAGATTGGGGTACGTAAAAACTACTATCCGGTTGAAGGCGGACGTGAAGATGGGATTGTTATGAGTAAAAAACTAGATGGTTTCGACTTGTAGAGGAGCGTAGAAGCAAAATCACCTAATACATCTACATGAAAAGACCTAATAACTTAGCACTCCGCCATACCAACGTAGACCAGGATCCAATCAAAGCATGTGCTTTAATTTGAAATGGATACCGATCTACGTCAGCATGACGTGCTCTTTAACTATAGCTTATTTAGTCATAAAAGAGCGTGTTGTGCCGTTCTATTAGCTAGCCTTACAATAAGTCCTAGCAAAATCTAGTAATTCTTCCATTGCTGGTGCACGGAACTTGTTACGTTGGCGCACAAAAGAAAAATCTCGCTGAATTTTTGGCGCCAAAGGAATGGCTACCAAAGTACCTAGCTCAATTTCTTTAATAACACTAACACTAGATAAAATCGATACTCCCATTCCTGCTTCAACCGCGCCTTTAATAGATTCGGGACTACCTAGCTCAAGCGTATTCGATACAGACTGACGAGCTAGCCCAGCGGAACGTAATTTCTCCGAAATAACTTCACGAGTACCTGAGCCGGTTTCTCTACATATAAAAGGATGTTTCATCATATCAGCCAGAGATACTTTCTTTCGATTGGCTAAAGGGTGGTTTGGGGAAACTACTGCAACTAACTGGTCTTTACGACAAACTTCAACTTGAAGGTGCTTATTGTTAACAGGCCCCTCAACCACACCTAGATCAATCGTATTGTTCTCTACCATCGAGACAATACCTTCAGTGTTGCCAACCTGTAAGCGCATTTTAACTTCGGGATTTTGCTGCTTAAAATCACCTAGCAAGGCTGGAAGCATATATTCAGCAACCGTTGTGCTAGCTCCAATGACTAGCGAGCCACTTATGTCACCGGTAATTTCGCGAATAGCATTTTCCATCTCTGAATATTGCTCGAAGATATTTTCAGCATATTCAAAAGCTCTTTCACCCGCATCTGTTAGTGACACTCGGTTATGCGCTCTATCAAAAAGACGCGTATCAAATTGCTCTTCCAATTGACGGATTTGAAAAGTAACGGCGGGCTGGGTCATATGTAACTGATCAGCCGCTTTAGTAAAACTTAACAATTTCGCAACAGTGTGAAAGACTTGAAGTCTTCTATCTGACATTTTTTCACCTAATCCTTTTTATCTTATTTAAGACCTTTGCGTAAAACACAATGTAGAAGTCTCTTTTTATTAAACAACATCCATGTAGCCTGATACATCGTCTAGGCTTCGTCATTCTTTTGACCTGTAGGTCACCCTCAATTACATCCGCCTTGTACTAGAGGACGAAGCAAAACTGAAAATACTGCTAATAAAATCTCTTTATTATTATAGAAGAGAAATTATTCATTTTCATTTTTGTCTCGCTTATTCAACGTAAGCGTAAGCGTTACGTTGACAGAAGGTCGGCTATAATTAATTACTACCCATAAATAATTAATTATCCTTTATATTTTTATTCGACACTTTTTTAACCGGAGAATTACCGGGAATCCTCGGATCATCATCATCCATTAGGATACGATGTGCGGGGCTATCCAGATCATCATACTGTCCGGATTTAATACTAAGAATAAAGGCAATGATCACTCCAATCATCACTCCCACTCCCACTAAAATCTGTAAATATAGAGCATTCATATTAATTCAATTCTATGAGACCTTTGCATAGTTTTTGCGTAGCTTTTAGAGCTACAAACATTCACTAAGACTATGATTTCAATCTCAAAGAGTTCAAAACAACAACCAAAGAACTTGCCGACATTCCAATAGCAGCCATCCATGGTGCAACAAGACCAGCTGCCGCCAGAGGTACAGCAAACAAATTATAGACTATAGCCCAAAAAAAGTTTTGTTTAATAATAATTTGCATTTTCCTAGCTACAACAATCGCTTCTGGCAAGTGTTCTAGGTTTTCAGAAAGTAATACCATATCAGCACTGGCTTGTGCCAACTGCGAGCCTTTACCCATTGCTACTGAAACCTGAGCCTTTGCTAAAACGGGTGCATCATTAACACCATCGCCTACCATAGCAACGATATCGCCTTGCGCTTGAAGCTCTGATAGCTTGTCTAACTTCTCATTGGGGAGCAATTCACCATAACCATTTTCTATGGCTAAACTATCCACCACCCTATTCACTACTTGAGTATTATCACCACTAAACACGCTAGTGCTTATGCCCATTGCATGTAGTGCCGCGATCGCTCCTTTAGATTCTTCCCTAAGTGTATCCTGTAGACTGAAGCTTGCTATCCAGCCTTTTTCACTCACAAGATAAACCTGCGTTCCTAGCGCCTCAGGTAGTTGCCCCTTAGCAAACTCCTGCACATAATGACTATTGCCAATACGATAAAGAACACCTTCAAAATAGCCCTCAACCCCCTGCCCTGTTACAACGCTGACTTTATCAACAATGAGTCGTTCTTCTGACA
>JAZGES010000154.1:0-12344 GCA_036478935.1 Thiotrichaceae bacterium | reverse complement strand
TAACTTCTTTAGATAAAGGATATATAGCCGTTATTGATTGGAATAAAGAAACGGCTTCATTCTGCGCAAAATATGGCGACAATTCAAAAAGCGACCATCTGTATGGCGCTCACCTTTGCGAAGTCATCGGCAACATCCACGAAAACCCAGAGCTATTAAAATGATCAAAATTAAGAAAAAACCTTGCCTTAAATGCGGCAAAACAAAAATCCTAGATTCTTTCACCACAGACAAAAGCACAGTTAGCCGTCGTGCCAGAATCTGCAAGACATGTAATTACAAAAGCCGGGAGAAAGAAAAGCGGACGCCAGAGGAAATCGAGCGCATAAAAAAGATCATGGCGAGGCCTGTGAATATTAAATCAACTCATGCTTATTGGATGCTGATGAATTCGGATAAATACAAAGCGAAGGAGCTGGAATTAAAATGAGCACTAATGACGATCCAAAATGTCTCAACTGCATGGATACCGGAATTATGAGATGCAGCAACCCTGATCATGGCTTTATACACGCGTTGTCGTTTACTGATATCGGGCGACTTGGTTGCCCTGGCTGTGATGGTACGGGTAAAATGATTGTAGATGAGGAATGTGACGAGTGTGATATAGCTAATAATAAAAAACAAAAATGCTTACATGAGTGGGGAACTTGGAGTGGTGAGCAGATTAACTCAAACGAAGATTTCGTAAGTATTAGATATTGCAGAATTTGTAATGAATGGGAGGAAAAATTAAATGAGCATAATTAAAATATTTGTATGTGAAGGGTGCGAGAAAGAGTATCGTAAATTCGACAATGAAACTATAATGTCACTCTTAGTATTGAGGCAGATTATAGCTATATCCAGACTGGTGGCAATCATGTACATCTGGGGAAAATTAAGGTTATTTGCAGTAAGATGTGCAAGTGGTCTCGATAAAGCGATCACTGAATTCTTTAAGAATCAGAAAATAAGAGACGACCATGATTAATCGAATAATTGTATTCCTAATGTTCCCTCTCTTTTTGATCATACCGACTTTTACATATGTGACGTTCAAAGACGCGATTAAAAATTGGTGGTATCTCGTAACCAAGAAGGATTTATGAAAAATATACTTAAATGCAAAGTGAAAAACTGTGTCGACATGGCCGTTGACTACATCAAAGGCCGCTCTGTCTGCAAAGATTGCTATATTTATTGCGAGTATTTCAAGAAGTTTCCGAAAATTGAGAAGGAGAGTAAAGGCGATGAGAAAAAATTCTTATACCCATGCGAAACAGGTTCAGGAGATCTAATCGAGGTATGGCGAAATGAAAACGATGAATTGATCGTGGAAGTGTGCGGCCTTAGCTTTAAATTCCTTGATTCAAGAATTGTAGATAATTTTGTACTTCATGGGTTAGTGGCATGTGAGATTGAGCAATTAGGAAAAGGTAAAGGTGATGAGTGAGATGAAGCTAGGCCTTTATACACATCGGGAGCACGAGGGATGGCAGCAGATTGTTACGAATATTGATGGTGACTCAGTTACTTATAAATGTGAATTTGGTCACGGGTGTACTGGCCATAAGGTAAGCAAAGAAGAGTTTAATGAGATGTTTAAGAAGTCTTAAAGAAAAAGGTAAAGATAATGAGTGAGGAAAATGATCTAAAGAAACTTAAGACCATGAAGAACGGCGACAATGTAACCGTAAACTGGTTTGAAGAAGGCGGCGCTGATGTCTACATGGTTAATTATCATTATATAGTATTTGAGTGTATGCAATATGGTGGTGATGAACGGTTTGCAGCTTGTCTGGATACACCTGAAGAGGTTATCAAGCTGGCTTATAGTTGGACTTAGAAAAGGAGAAGTTTATGAGTGAGATTGAAATTGATTTAGCAAGTGAAGAGCTCCAGAGGCTATATCTGAATGACGCTTTCTTTCATTATTGTGTAAAGGGTGGATTAAATGGCGAAGATATTATTCTAGGTATGGCAAAAAGAAATAAAGAATTATCTGATCAGAATATAGCTTTGCAGATTAACTGCACTTGTCAGATTAAGCCAATATTTAATGAAGACAACCAACAACCGCAGAGGGAAGGATGAGATACGTTTATAAATGGTGGGCTGAATATGAAGAGTACGGTGATGTAATTAAAGAAGAGATTTATTTTTCTAGTCAAGCAAAAATGGAAAAGCACTATATTGATCATCATGCCTTAAACGGTTGGGACTCAAGTTATATGTCTGGCCATGTTAAAATCGAAGTTCATTGATACTTGAAAATCTGCAAGGTTAGGGTATAATGGAAGGATTACTTTAAGCGCGGATAGATTTGGGGTTGCTCCTGAATCGAAAGCAGGTTCCCTACCTAGCATTAGCCCTGTTTCCGCAACGCTTTCTAAAACTAGGTAGAAAAAAATGCTAGGAATATCATATGGATAATGGATGGATAAAACTGCATAGATCATTTCTTAATTGGGAATGGTATGACAGTCAAAATACTTCTAGGCTTTTTATACATTGCCTACTAAAAGCTAATCACAAAGATGGTAAACATCAGGGCGATATAGTCCCAAGAGGAACCTTCTTAACTTCTCTTGATATACTCTCTCAGCAAACCGGGCTCAGTGTTAAGTCTGTTAGAACTTCCTTAAAACATTTAGAAAAAACAGGAGAAATCGGCACGGAAAGGGCACGGAAAGGGACAAGGTTAACTATCTGCAAATACGACACTTACCAAAGTTTAGAAGTCACCACCGGCACGGAAACGGGCACTCCAAGGGCAAACGAAGGGCAAACGAAGGGCACAGAAGGGGCAACTAACAATAATGATAAGAATAAAAAGAAAGATAAGAAGATTAAGATTTTCGTTCCCCCCACACTTGAGGAAGTAAAAGCATATTTTAAAGAGAAAGGATTTCTTGAGTCAGTTGCTGAAAGGGCATTCACAGGATACGACGAAAATGATTGGCATGACACAAAAGGCAATCCAGTTAAAAACTGGAAATCCAAAATGAATAATGTTTGGTTTGATGAGAAAAACAAAATAGTAGCAATCAAACCTAAGCAAGATATGACTAAATGGACGGGCCGATAATGGATGAGCAACTAAATAGCGAATTTGCCCTAGTTGGATTATTGATCAAGAAGCCAGATCTTATCGACCATTGCCAACTTATCAGCAATTTTGAGAATCCTTTCATCGGGAATCACCTAAACCAAATCTTTACCAATGTCAAGAAACTTTACAATAATACCGGCAAAGTTGATTATCGATCCTTGATGAAGTTAGGACAGCCAGCAATACCAAGTGATTTTTATTCAGAGTTAATGAGATCTTCAGGGTTTGATGTAAATATCCACGAATATGTGCAAAACGTCTACAGTAGCCTTTTGAAGCGAAAACTTTCTGGACTTGGCTGTAACCTCATAAATTGCCACGAAGACGAAATAAACACAGGCGCTGACTATTTAAACACATGTAGAGCGATGGTTGATGACCTCGATAAGAATAGTTGCGTCACAACTGGAGTTTCTATAGCTGAAGCAATTCAAGAGATTTACGACAAAACTGAGGCTTTAGGGAAAGAAGATAACCACCATTATATGAAGACTGGAGTTTTATCTATTGATCGTATTATTATGGGATTAACGACAAAAACAATGTCGATTTGGGGTGCTCGTCCTTCAGTAGGTAAAACAGCTCTTGCAGTTACTGTGATGTCGAATATGACTTTAAATAAGATTGCTTGCGGTTTTGTATCGGTTGAGATGTCAGAGGCTGAGATAGTCGAGAGATTGGCACAGGTTCGTTCCGGTGTTTCGGTTTATGAGTTTGCTAATAATAGTATGTCAGATAGTCAGCAGCAGAAATTCTATAATGAATTAAATAAAATCGGTGAGTGCCCATACATCCAGATAGAGAGGACAACCAATAGGAAGATAGGGAATATTCGTAGCATCATTAGAAAGATGAAAAACAATAATCCAGATATTAAAATGATCTTCATTGATTATGTGCAGAAGATCCAAAGCGATGATAAAAGCCAGGATATGAGAATGCAGGTCAATGAGATATCATCAACGCTTACGGATATGACCGCCGACATGGATGTGCATATTGCAGCATTAGCTCAGTTAAACCGTCAAGGCGATGAAGCGCCAAAGTTAATTCACTTGAAGGAATCGGGTAAACTAGAAGAGGATGCACACACTGTTTTTCTTATTCACCGAGACCTTAACCAACAACATGAAGGCAATTATGACGGAGATGCCTTTGTTAGTATCGCAAAGAATCGTGGGGGTCGTACTGGATTAGCTCAAATTAAATACAATGGTCGCACCACTCGCTTCTATGATGATGGACATGATTACTGTGAAAATAACAAAATGTAATTGAAGTTATGTATAAATGTAGTAAAATAAATAATGCGTTTAAGACCGCAAAACAATAGACAAAATTTACCCCTCACCGTTGAGAGCCTTGTATCGGGCTCTGTCTTAACTTCGGCTGAGGGGTTTTTATTTGGAGTATCTCATGAAGAAGTGTTCAAAATGTAAGATCCCTAAAGACTTATCCCAATTCTATAAAAAGAAAGACACGAAAGACGGTCACGCAGTCAAATGCAAATCTTGCGCTGCTGAGTATGGGAAGATGTACCGAAAAGAGAATCGTGAAACTCTCCTATTGAAGAAGAAGCAGTATTACTCACAACCACATGTGAAGGTAGCTAAGAGAGAAAATGAAAAAGAATGGCGAAAAACCAACTCAGGTAAGCTATCGGATACCAAAGCTAATAAGAAGACTCATGCCAAATACCCGAACGCCCAAAAATCAAGATCGTATTACAACCGCAACAAACAAAAACTTACACCACTAGAACACTGCGAACATTGCAATATTAAACCAGATGTAATGCACGCCCACCACCGCGACTACGACAAGCCTCTTCATGTAATATACCTTTGCCCTCAGTGTCACTCAGATGAACACAAGATAAACACCCCACTTAATAGAGTTACTGGAATATTTATGGAGAAAAAAAATGAAACCCTATAAACAAGACAACATGACGATTCATAATGCCGACTGCATGGAAGTTATGAAAAGTTTTCCCGATCGACATTTCGATTGGGCGATTACGGATCCCCCATACTTTGATGGCCCTCAAAAATTGGGTTACTATCGAAATGGTGAGTCTCAAGTATCTCAAATAAAAGGTGTTCATTCTGGCGGTTATTGGGTTAATGGCGGTTATGACCCGATCGGAGAATGGGCGGTACCAGGGAAAGAATATTTCGATGAACTAAAGCGAGTCTCTAAAAATCAAATAATATGGGGAATTAATTATTACTCGATCGAGAACTTAGGCTCCGGCCGGATAATTTGGGACAAAGTTAACGGTACCTCAACATTTTCAGATTGTGAAATTGCCTATATTTCCTCGATCGACTCTGTGAGAATGTTCTCTTTTATGTGGAATGGAATGCTGCAGGGGGATCCCTCAGATGGTAAAAAGTCTCAGGGCAATAAAAAACTTCAAGAGAAAAGAATACATCCAACACAAAAACCGATTCAATTATATAAATGGCTTTACGCCAACTACGCCGAAGAAGGACAAAAAATCCTTGATACTCACTTGGGATCCGGATCCAATGCGATAGCCGCGCACTATGCCAAAGTTTCTGAGTTTGTCGGATGTGAGTTAGATGAGGCTTATTTTGAAAAGTCGATCGAGCGGATCCGTAAAGAAACCCGGCAACTGGAGCTCTTCTAATGGACGAAATAGAGATGGATATTCTTGAGATGGAAATGGAATTTCAAGAGATAATGGAAGGCTGGAAACAAGAAGACCGAAAGAAGCCGGATTGGTGGCTTATCGCTTTAGGCTCCAAGGAAGCGTCAAGAGCTTCTTATGAAAAGTCATGTGATATCTACCGTCATTTTAAGAGCTTTAGTTTTCTTCATACCGGTAAGGACTTCTTCGAGATCGTCGATTTATTTACTACCGCGATGATCCAGAATAGATTGAGTGGAGATTATCGGAAATGAGCTATAACAAAGAATATCACAAATACAGGCCGAGAACTTACAAATATAAAGGCTATGAGATACATAGGAGTGAGGGCTGTTACCCAAGCTTTAGTGTTGAATTCAATTCCGATGAGAGGGCTGTCTTTAAGAAATTATGGAAGATTAAGAAAGTAATTGATATTTATGAGTGTGTGAATGCGGCCGGTGAGGATTTAAGAACTTCAAAAAAGGAGGTAGGAGATGAGCAATATTAAAGGAAATGTACTAATCTTAGCGAGCTACTGTGGCGAAGATGATAAATGCAGTGACTTGAATCCTTGTGTCGATTGCTTACTAATGTGCAATGCAGCCAAAGCTGAGATTATAGAAGTTTTTGGGCAGCCAGAATTTGAAACACATTCTTTTGATAAGAATAGAGAGCTCCAAAAAGATCTCGACCAATACCGCTGGCGTGACGTGAATGAAGAATTGCCGGAGATTAATCAAGATTGCATAGGTCGGTGGTGGGCTAATGGCCGTGAAAAATGTCACTTAGATTTTACCGGCACTTGGTGGTATTTGGATAAAATGGTTGGCTTGAAAGAATCTAATATTGCGCCGACCCACTGGATGCCGATGCCAAGTTTTGAGAGAACAAACAAAAGTGAGGGGGAGTGAGATGAGAATCGGAGAAGGTGAAGACCTTGAGATTAAGGAGCACGGGCTGGGATCGACTTTGATTAGCCTTGACGAAATAGAGGGTGAAGGAGTTGCCCAGACTATTATATACAGCTCAGATGAGATGCAGGATATTATCAACATGATGATTGTGAACCGCGATAGGATGATAAAGTTTGAGGAGGGAAGGAGATGAGGGTCTTAGTGGCTTGTGAATCAAGTGGAACCGTTAGAGATGCCTTTATGGCCCGTGGTCATGATGCATGGAGTTGTGACGTGCTTCCGGCCGATGATATGAGTTTATATCATTTTACTTGTGATGTCCGGGAAGTTCTTTCTAAAGATTGGGATTTAATTATAGCTCATCCACCATGCACTTATATGTGTAATTCTGGAGTATGCCATTTACATAAAGATGAAAGCCGCTGGGATAGGTTAGATGAAGCCGCAGAGTTTTTTAATCTTTTCTTGGATCATCCATGCGAAAAGGTTTGTGTAGAAAATCCAATCCCTCATAAATATGCAGTTGAGAGAATCAGAGGCCGAAAATATACGCAGACTATACAGCCATGGCAATTTGGTCATCCAGAAAGTAAGAGGACTTGTCTGTGGTTAAAAGGTTTGCCAGATCTTAAAGAGACTGACAATGTGAAGCATATTTATGATAATTTACCCAAGAATAAACAGCAGAGGTTATTTTATATGTCACCCGGAAAAGATAGATGGAAAGCTAGAAGCAAGACATTTCAAGGTATAGCTGACGCAATGGCAGATCAATGGAGTAACTAATGAAAAATCTTAAAATTCCAAAGCCAAACGACTACATGCAGAGCCTATTCACGAAATACCTGCAAGCTAGATTGATCGGCAATCACCTTGAGTCAGAAAAGCAGCACTGCTACATGGCGATGTTTGCGAGCTCTATGGGAAGAAGTAAAACGTATCATTTAAAAAGATTAGGAGAGAGAGGGTGAATAAAATGATAGGGATTTATAAAAAATCAGATGCACCAAGAAAAGGTGGCTGGTGTCCTGGAAATTATGCAGGCAAGTGCTGTTTATGTAAAGAATCATTTATCGGTAATAAAAGATCACATACATGTGCTGATTGCGCTTACAAAGATATCGATACTACTGTAGAAAAAGAAGGTAACTATACGCTAGAAGGCCGCGAGTATTGCAAGCACGATTTAATGTCGAGATCCTGCCGGTTCTGTGAGGTAGAGGAGGAGAGGGATTTATATAAGAAGGCTCTTGAGAAAATCGCAGCATCACAGATAAAGGAAATGCCGGAAGATTCACGTAATGATAAATTCACTTATATGAGCTTATGTTATGCCAACTTAAGACAATTAGCGGATAATGCTTTAAAGGAGACAGGGAAATGAGCGAAGAAAAAAGAGAGATGAATGATGTTGGCATTTGCGCGGAAGGGTGGGAGCCAATGCAAGATAAAGAATATAAGGAAGGCTCTTTAGTCGGATTATTATGCCGAACAGTAAATGAGATAATCATTGTTAAATCATATTTTGATGGAGGCTACATGTGCCAAGATAATGAGGCGCATACTGCGAAATATGTAAAGCCTTTATCAGTAAATGAGATTGAGCATTATCTAAAAAAAGCCAAGGAGTTATCATGAGATGCATCTACTGCCAGGGGTTCGTGCTAGACTGTGGGGTTTGTATTAATTGTAATAGGAGGGTGAGGTGATGAGAATCCGTAAAGTTAAGAGCTGCAAGACTCATAAATGCGAACAATGCCACGAAACTATAAAAGATTGGGAAGATCATATGTTATTGGATGATGTACAAAAGAAGACGCCAATTATTGATATAACCATCAGGACGCATCTTGATTGCTGGGAGTGGGCGCAGAGATGAGAGCTAATCGTATCGATTCCAACCAAACAGAAATAGTCGCTCACTTCAGAGAGTGGGGTTGTAGCGTACTTAATATCTCAAGCCTCAAGAATTGCGCGGACATCATCGTAGCTCTTCATGGGCGGTCAATCGTAGTCGAAATCAAAGACGGATCTAAGCCAAAGAGCGCGAGGAAGTTAACGAGCGGCGAAGAATCCTTTAAACAGTCATGGAAGGGATGCTGGCGTCTGGTTGAGTCGATCAAGGATGCCGACAAGGTGATAGCTGAACTAACATCGCCAGAGACGATTTATACAAGGTAGCAAACTGAGCCGGAGGGAAACTTTCGGCTTTTTTTTATCAATGCTCTTGTTATACTTATAATGTGTACGTATAGTGTTAGTATTGAAACAATAAATAATGAGAGATAAGATGACTACACTACAAAAATTAATGAGAAAAATCCGCTGGTATGTAAGCAATAATTTAACGTTTCACTTTAGGATTGCTTGGTTAGATGAAAATTTTAATGAAATTGCACCTAAGCGGGTTCTATATCATTTTATAGATGGGCCCGATGATGCTATGCATGTGGTTCTTGATGGTGGGATTGAAGTAAGAGTAGAAGATTTCGATGATTTCATTTTTGAATCTGAAGTAATTTAATGAACGCTTGCAAATGGTGTTTAGGATGGGGCGAACTATACGAATCGTGCGTATGGATGACGTGTCCATGCTGTAAAGGAACAGGGGAAGAAAGTAAATGAGCATAGAAGAGAAACTAAACAGGTTGCGCGGAAAGGCAATGACCAGCGGTTTTACTGGTAGTCACTTTAAAATGTATCACGGATTAAGACAGGATGTTGAAGCGATCACCGATCAAATATTGCCAGAGGTTAAAGAGTTGGAAGAAGCCTTTAATATAGCTTATGACCTTCTATGTGATATGCACTTTAATTTAACTCAGCCAATCACTCAGGGTTCCGGTCATATTAAAACCGTTATCGCCGAATTAGAGAAGGTAGCGAAAACCAATAAACTATTTATCGCAAAGAAAGAGGAAGAATAATGCAACTAACAATCTACATACCAAGAAAAGATGAGTCACTTCTGCCAGATATAAAATCTGAAGCTGAAAGGCATGAAATGGGGGTTGGCGCTTACTTGGTAATGCTCCATAAGACTATTGAGATAAACCCGCAGGAATCAAAAAAGAAGGGGGGAAAATCGTGAATCAAGCGACTAACAGAATAATTTGGAAATTACTGACAGAAAAAGAAAAGTCAGGATTTGATTGGTCATATCAATATAAGTTCTTTTTTAAAAAATCATGGAATTATTATGAACCCTCTAAACCACATGATGAAGATATTTACCGCCTCAAGATCGAGCCTGAGAAGTGGTATTACTTTGAGGGGGAAAGATCTGGTGTAGTTACAGGATCTGACATTACAGCTCAAGACATTAATATGCTGAAAAACCTCCGCCCCGCCAAGCCTTCCGAGATACCCAAGCAAGAGCCGACTGGCAAGCAGTTGGTGGGATTGCTGTGCAGAGTTTGTGATTCTGGTGATGTTGTTGAATATGCAAAGATAGAGGAAGTCGAAGGCATTCTTGAGGCAACATGTGAGTACGAGACTAAGAGTGGTACAGATTACGACTGCGCAAAACCTCTCTCAATCGCAGATCTTGAAGACTACCTAGAAAAAGCAAAGAAGGCAGGTGTGGAATGAGCAGAGCAAAGAAAATATTAGTGGACGATGTTTGGAAGTGGGATAGAGGCCAATTTACAGTCTTATCAATGGTTGATGATATTATTGTCGGTGTAGTGTCAAAGGTCGGTCATAGGAATGTTAAATTGGGCGCAGGGATGAATTTATGCTTTGATGACTTCAATAGTTATACGCTCATAGAACGTGATGGAAAGCCGGTAGAGGCTGAGCCGACACTTGAAGAGCGCGTTATTGCTGAGTATGGGGATTATGACGTGGTGATGTTGGAGTGGGATGATAGAAGTAATTGGACTATTAAAAACAATGGCAATCTTAACGCACATGTGATAGCCCAATCAATGAAGGGTTGGCATAAATACGTTTATTACAATTCCGATACTGATAGACTCTATGCCTTACGTGATACTTATAATTATAAAAATAATGTAACTATTATGCCCATTGGCGCCCTGTTTGAGAAGGCGACGTCATGAGCCAATTCCACACCAACAAAAAGCACATCGGCGACCGCTTCTGGGATATAATTAAGTTGATAATCGTGGCTATTCTCTGCATCGTCTGTTATCGAGGAGGCCAGAAGAGTATCGAGCGGGATGCCCTGGATAATGGACATGCAGTTATCAAGGATGAAGCGTTTCGCTGGCAACCGATTAGAATGATTAAAAATGTTAAGGAGGATTGAGGGATGGGGATAACTGAACAGTGGGATGAAGAAGATAATAACACAAAAGAGAATGAGAGACTCAAGGCAGAGAATCATCTACTTAGGCTCGAAAAAGAAAACCAACTCCTTAAGAAGTTCGAGAGCGAATATAACAGGATTCATGCGTTGTGGTCAAAGGATGACTCTAAAGATAGGCTACAAGCCATATTCAAATCGATAAACGAAATGAATAAAACTATTGGACGGGGTGAATTTACGGAAGAGTGGAGGCATGGCGCAATATGGGTTATACAATGCATTCAAGGGTCTCTTGATAAGTTAGAAGATGAAAAAGCGGGGATAGATAGATGAAAACACTACTAATACTAACCCTACTACTCCCAGGCTGTTCGACGACTATTAAGAGCCCATTGCAGATAGAGTATACCGGGTACATCAAGCAAGAAGGCGTAGGCGTATCGATAAAGCCGCCTGGATGGCAATGGGGCGTAAATCTGTATAAGTGGGTAACTGAGGAGGATGGGAATGAGTAAGGATTTACATAAGTGGTCAAAGGAGCTGATGAGAAGCATTGATAAGGTACTTACTGAGATGGCAGCGAAACAGGCATTGTTTAATGAGTTCTTTTATGAGGTGTTAGAAGAGGATCAAAAACAGTTATTGCTTAAGAAGTTGGAAGAGTTTGATAATAAGAAAGATCTTAGTATTGAGGAGATTAACGATATTCTTAAGAAAGCAACGAGGGGTGAAGGATGGGATGGTGCATAGGATTTATAGTATTGTTATGGTTGGCTACTAAGGCTAAGCCAAGGGTACGTGTACATAAGACGATATCATGCGGCACATCGGTAGTAGATGGCCCTATATACGTAACAGCTGATGAGCTAGACGATCTTATATGCAGGGTAGATGAGTTAGAGGAAAGGTTGAGAGAGGTGGAAGGATGAAAAGAGCTATAAGGTGGGTATTAACAAAGCTTCTATTGTGGGTATGCTTCCCAGTTAACTATTGTGTTATGTTGCCATGCCTAAGCATAGGTAGGTATATAGCAAAAGATGAGTACAGCATGATGCAGTCTATCAAACATGTACATGATGAGTTAATGCTTGAACGTAGAATAGTAACAGGAGTGTAGAGAGATGAGTATATCAGATATAGGGGATGTGGTGTGAGTGATGAAGAGGAGTTGATAACAGAGACAACAGACCTAGATAGTTGTGATGTTCATTCAGATGCAGGAGGTGTAGGCTATAGCATGGCTTGCCCTAACTGCGATCAATCTATCACATTAGCCAATGGGTCATGGTGGGAAACAGATTGCAAGTGTGGAGTGTGGCAATTAGAAGTCAAAGCAAAGCTGTATACATAAGCTCTAGAGTATCAACGACTTACGACGAAAGAGGGATAAAACGGGGCTTTTTT
>JAZGES010000153.1:0-6886 GCA_036478935.1 Thiotrichaceae bacterium | reverse complement strand
CGCGCTCTTTAACTTCTTCATCCATTACAATAGGCTCACCCCATTCTCTAGTCGTCTCGCCTTCCCATTTATTGGTCGCATCCATACCCATTTTGGAGCCTAAACCAGAAACAGGTGAAGCAAAATCAAGATAATCTATTGGTGTGTTTTCTATTAAGAGTGTGTCTCTAGCTGGATCCATGCGAGTTGTCATCGCCCAGATTACATCTTTCCAGTCACGGGTATTGATATCGTCATCAACTACAATCACGAACTTGGTATACATAAATTGACGCAAGAATGACCAGACTCCCATCATCACGCGCTTGGCGTGTCCTGGATATTGTTTCTTTATGCTGACAATAGCAACTCGATAAGAGCAACCTTCTGGCGGTAGGTAAAAATCTACTATTTCAGGATACTGCTTTTGCAAAATAGGTACAAAGACTTCGTTGAGAGCCACACCTAGTATCGCAGGCTCATCAGGGGGGCGACCTGTATAGGTACTATGATAAATAGGATCTTTACGGTGGGTTATTCGCTCTACAGTAAAGACTGGAAAGGTTTCTACCTCATTGTAATAACCTGTGTGATCACCATAAGGGCCTTCCTCTGCGGTATCATCTGGATAAATATAACCTTCTAAGATGTACTCAGCTGAGGCTGGAACTTGTAGGTCAAAGTTGGCACATTTAACCACTTCAGTTTTAGACCCTCTAAGCAAACCTGCAAAGGCATATTCAGATAAGGTATCGGGAACTGGGGTAACTGCACCCAATATAGTTGCGGGGTCTGCCCCTAATGCTACTGCTATGGGAAATGGCTCACCCGGATGGGCTTTTTGCCAGTCTCTAAAATCGAGCGCACCACCTCGATGGGATAACCAGCGCATTATGAGACGGTTCTTACCGATGAGTTGCTGGCGGTAGATACCTAAATTTTGACGTGCTTTTTCAGGGCCTTTAGTAACTACTAGCCCCCAAGTAATTAGTGGAGCAACATCACCCGGCCAGCAGGTCTGGATAGGAATAGTGGTTAGGTCTACGTCGTCTTTTTCTATAACGATTTCTTGGCAAGGGGCTTTTTTAAGTTGTTTGGGTGCCATATCTAGCACTTTTTTAAACTTGGGAATGCTTTGCCAAGCGTCTTTGAAACCTTTGGGTGGTTCAGGTTCTTTTAGGAATGCGAGTAATTTGCCTACTTCACGTAGAGCTTCTACGTTGTCTTCTCCCATGCCCATGGCTACGCGTTTCGGTGTGCCGAAAAGATTGGTTAATACTGGAGTATTGAATCCTTTGGGATTTTCGAATAATAAAGCGGGGCCGCCTTGTCGCAAGACTCGATCAGAGATTTCTGTCATTTCTAGATTAGGATCAACTTCGGCGGTGATGCGTTTTAGCTCGCCTTGTTTTTCTAGTTGGGTTATGAAGTCTCTTAGGTCTTTGTATTTCATGGGGTAGCTACTGTCAATGAGCGGAAGAAGTAAACTATTGATTGTATCTCAAGCTTCTACCCCCTCCCTAGCCCTCCCCCTGCTAGGTGGAGGGAAATTTATCTTTCCCTAAGGAAAGATAAATAGAGTGAGCACTCTTTCTTCATCTCTAGTTTATGGCCTGTGTTGAGGGGACTGGCGGCCCTTCCCTTTTGGGAAGAGCAAATACTGGTCTAGTGAACAGGAAATTCTCTAGGGTCATCGCGATATCCGTCCGCAATCCCTTTGGTCACAATCGCCACGGCATCATGTGGGTGCAGGCTTTCCATATGGTTAATACGCACCCAGAAGTCTACTAAGGTTTTATCTTGGTCAAGCTTGGCATGAATGCGTCTAGCCGCATCTTCACAAAACATTAGATTGGCTGCATTTAAGCGTGCGAACTCTTGTTCATCTTCGCGCTTAACTGCTGCTTGCACAGGTGTTTGCAAGGCATCTTCCACTTCATCTATTAAGCGTGAAATGGGTAGTTCTTCCATACTTTCGTCCAGTCTAACACGTACTTGAGCCACACTTCGTTGGCTGTGAGGTGTCGCACTAATGCCTTCCGTTGTTCCCAACCAGTCATGCACTTGTTCTGCATCGACCATGCCGCTTTCAGAAAATTGTTGCTGAAAACCTTTTTGGATTAATTGACGTGCTAGTGCAGCTGAACAGGGGCAAGTTGAAGAGTATGGGATTTGTAAAGAAAGCTCGGTGGTAATTACACCTTTTTTCATAGAAGCAATAACACGGAAGGGATAACTTTTCCAGCCTGTATTATCACTGATCAATGAATTACGGCGCTCGAAAAACTCTAAACGACATTCCAGATAAGCACTATCACTCAGTCCTTCGTGAGAGCCAACAAAATCCGTCACAATATCATGGAGTAGTTTAGGAGATAACGTGCCCATCCCCAACTTTTCATCAACCGTGAGATATAAGCGCGACATATGTATGCCTTTGCTTTCTGGGTCAGTGAGGTTTACATAAGCTTGCACTTTTGAAACCATTTGAATCTTTTCTTTGCATCCATTGATCATGAATACAGGAACTTCTATACCACTCATGCCGACCCAGTTTAGTTTAGCATTAGGTCCTGTATGGGGTTCGTTGGCTATATCTGGCATTGCACAACTGGTATCGTTGCACGCGTCGCTTGCACTCATGTGTTTTCCTCGGTATAAAATATGAGCAGAGCCACATGAAAGGGCAACGTGTAGTGGTTACTCAAAGAAGGGCGATTATACCCGTCATAAAACCTTTTACCACTTAACAGGTGTGGCAATAGAGATTTTAGGTGATTTGACGTGAAAAACACCTAAACTAAAACATGAGTATTGGGGCAAATAGGTAGACTATCAACTAGGCAACACAAGCTTCTTCCTGAACTTTTTTCATCCACATTTCTACTTTTTCTAGCAACTTTTCACGGCTCACGGGCTTTGCCAGATAATCATCCATACCCGTTTCCAAGCACTTCTCTCGATCACCTTTTAACGCATTCGCTGTCATCGCAATGATAGGAGTCGGCTTTATGTTATTTTTCTTTTCCCATCGACGTATTAACCTTGTTGCTTCATAGCCATCAATGTCTGGCATATGAATATCCATCAAGATCATGGAGTATCGCTTGCTTTTGACTGCTTCGACCACTTGTTTTCCATCGACCACATGATGAATATTCAGACCTTCATCTTCAATCATGGTCTTGGCAATTAAAGCGTTCACTTCATTATCTTCTGCCAGTAAAATGGTGGAGCCTTTTTCATGTTCTGTTTTAATAGCTAAGGTAGCTTCAGAACTGCCAGCCTTATGCTCTTTATTAATAACCTCTGTGAGCAAATTCTTTAATACTGAAGATCGAATAGGTTTGGTTAAAGAGTATTCCACGCCTGCTCTATCTAGCTTCTCCTGAGCAATAGTATAGGAAGATAGCAATACAACCGGAGTCTGGTTAAAACGAGGATCAGTATTAATTTGCTTGGCTAGCGTCAACCCATCCATTCTTGGCATAAACCAATCTAGCAAGATCAAATCATAGGATGTTCCATCATTGTAGGCTGCCACCATCGACTCAAGCGCTTCTTGTCCGCTACCGACCATTTTTGGAATGGCTCCCCAAGAACTTAAGTACTCACCAAATATCTCTCTATTGGCATGCATATCATCAACAACAAGAACACTTAATCCATCCAAACTGGCATGACCATTTCTATTTGTAGATTTTGCTACTTTTTGTAAACTAATTTCAAACCAGAATAGGCTTCCTTTATCTGGAACACTTTCTACTCCAACCGCTCCACCCATTAATTCCGCAAACTCTTTTACAATAGTAAGCCCAAGCCCTGTACCGCCATAACGCCGCGTAATGGAAGCATCGACTTGTACGAAAGAATTAAATATATTCTTCTGCATGTTTTTTGGAATACCAATACCCGTGTCTCTAACTTCAAAGCGCAGAGTAACGCTTTTATCATTTTCGAAGCGTCGTTCAATCCGCGTGTAAACTTCCCCACTCTCGGTGAATTTTAAGCCATTACCAATAAGGTTGATCAGCATTTGCCTTATTCGAGAACTATCTGCGCGCAACGTTTCGGGAATATCATCAGCTACATAAGAGATAACTTCGACAGGCTTATCCTTATAGGACATAGCCATAATATTATTCACTTCTTCAGCAAGCTCTTTGAGTGAGAAGGTAGTCATTTCAAGCTCAAGCTTGTCGGCATTGATTTTTGAGTAATCCAAAATATTATTGATAATATCTAACATACCTTCACAGGACACGTGAGCTGTATCAATAAATAGTTTCTGCCGCTCATCAAGGTCGGTTCCCCTCACCACATCCAGAGAACCTAATATGCCATGGATCGGCGTTCTAATTTCATGACTCATATTTGCCATAAAACGCATCTTTTGTTCTGATTTTTGGATCGCAGAAATACGTTGCTCAGATTCCTCTTTCAACTCTTCATAGAGTGAGTGCATCTCTTCGGAGGAGACTTCTAATGAGCGTTCCAGTAGTTGCCTAGACTCAGTATCTGCATGATAGGAACGATTGATTACCGACAAAAACTGCTGCCATAACGCTAAATCGTCAGGTACTGAATTAAAAGATAGATTACTTTTAGTTAACTGATTCAATAATCGGTGGTGTGGTTTATTTTTATTGTTCATAAAGCACCGTAAGTGTTAATGTTTCATTATGTAACTCGCAAACTCCCTCGCTAAGAGTTGCGAACTCCCCTGCTGAATAAAAGCCGATTTGTTGTGTACCTTGAGCGCTTTCAAATAGCTTCTTCAGTACCGCATCAACTTCCAATTCAACATCATCATTCAGAACCAACAGCCTACCAATACAGCTGGTTACTATCGACAACACCCCCTGACTATGTGTATGTATTTTCGGTAGATTATCAACAGCCTTCTCGGCTCCCTCGATAAGATTTTCTAACGTGCCATACATCAGTTGTGCCGAAACACCGTGAGGAATATCTCCTGCAAAAGAGATCGATTGTCGCTCCTCATCTATGCCTATTATACTTCGAACTACATGATCTTCATCGTTATCCGACAGAATCGCTAATGGGTGTAATAAACCAGAGTGAGGTAAGTCATTAGCCGCTTCACCGAGGTAATCTTTATAGAGTTTTAATGCAGGTTTTCCATCCAACTCATATAGGACTTCTTGGTCAACTTTAGTCACCTTTCTTTTCACACCAAAAGGTTTCCAGCCACTGCCTTTACTGCTCAGACAAATGACTGAGTCACCATAAAAGCCAATAGCACTTGCTGTTGCTTTTTTGGGTCTACCTTGCTTTAAAACCCAGCTTTGCGTTTGCTTACCGCTATCAGCAGCAAGCCCTCCCGTGACGACTACCTTACTTGATAGCGTCTCGCTAATCCCTTGCATATACTGACTACCATTCACTGCTGCTCCATCAGCAAAGGTCAATACAGCCACTAAAGAATCTTCCATTATGTCTGAAGCTATTCTGTTACCCAACTCTGCTGAGTTTTCTTCATGCCTTTTTTCAATGGCTACATAACTCAAACGCGTATCACAAAATCGGGTAATTGAAAGAACCAGCCCCTCTTTCTCAACCCTATTATCCAGAATCCCGGCGGGTGTAGAACATCCTGCGACTACTGAATTAGGGTATTGCCTATTAATTTCGTTAAACGGTTCTAGCTGTGTTAAAAAAACAGCATGACCAAATACCAAAACTAAAGTCTGTGGAGAATCGAGATTAGGTAACGGGTCAATCCAACCTTTATCCAAGGTGTAATAGCTTTGAAAAATATCCATTTTGGTTCAAGTTATGTTTTTTATTATTTTTACTCAGTCTAGCATATGGTTAATTTTTATACATTCCCGTTTATCTGAAAGCTATGCCCTTTCTAAAAGCCATGTCCTTTTCTAAAATCCTCGCCTTTCTCTTAAACCACTGAAACAATCTCATATTCCACTGATTTATTTTGTATGTTTAACTCAAAGGCATCATGTTGATACCTCCCCATGAGTTTTTTACCTAACGGTGATTGTGGAGTGACAATGGTTACTTCTTCTGCTTTGTATTCAACCTTCATACCCCCTGCTTCAGAGCCTAGCCAGACTTTATTTTGCCCCCCGCCTTCTGACTCCAAAGTGACTAGCGCCGATAAACCAATCGGTGTGTCTTCATCAAAGGTAGTAAGCCGGAGGGTTCTGTAAACCATCAACGCATGTTCAATTTCCTGCACCCGCACAGACTGGCCATGTGCTAAATAGGAAGCTTCTAAACCAAAAGTATCGTATTTGTTTTCGGCTTTTGTTTCTGTATGAGTTGATCTTTCATAAGCCGCTTCTACAGCACGCTGTAAAGTATCGAGATTGTTTTCTAATTGCTCTAGAATTTGAGCATAGATGCTTTTCTTATCCATTTACTTATTATAAAGCACTTAACAATCTCAAGGGCGCCTCTTGTATCTCTCAAAATGATATTTTAATTAGCGGTTAAAATTATCAGGACACAAGCACCCTACATTCAATGTAGATTACAACTCATCGAAAGTAGCTACGAAGTATAAAAACCCACTTATCCGTAAAAACTATCCAACCTTTCTACTTTGTATATAATTCATTCACCACTAACACAAACCAATAACAACCTAGTGGTCACAGCAATACCCACAAACCATTGCTGTAGCTAATAATAAAAATAAGAAATAGCACCGAGACTCCCAAGGTCTTAGGCAATACATAAAGTTACATCAAACAGCTACACCACAACCTATGTACACGCATTGCCGTTGCTAATAACTATAACTCAGACTTGTTAGATCTGAAGTTGGGGAACCATTGAAAAATATAATCAGAGTGTTAAGTACCAGTGCGCTTTTGGCTGCACACCTATTATCCGCGTCTCATGCAAGTCCGCAAAATCAAAG
>JAZGES010000152.1:0-15328 GCA_036478935.1 Thiotrichaceae bacterium | reverse complement strand
GACTATTGTATACTGTTTGGGCATTGGGCAAGCCTTGGTTTTTATCAAGGAAACAACGTGATAGGATTAGATTCAGGTTGCGTTTGGGGCAATAGTTTAAGTGCGGTTAATCTAGATGACATTGATGATAAAACACAAGCTATATCAGTATCATGTGACAGGGCAAAGTAGCAGGGGGTTATAATGTCTGATGAGAAACCAATATCATTGATTGGTACCATACATATACCGATTACTATTCAAGGTAAGGAAACAGACTTTCATTGTCATATTTCCCCTCCTGGACCTAAAGTGGAGGTTGATGAATTGGAAAAGGCATTGGTAAGAAACCGGGACTTATTAAATAAATCACATAAAGACATGATAGATAACCTAAAAAAAGATTACTTTGAGAGAGCTGCTCCTTGGTTATTAAATTATGAAGGTCCTGTACAAAATGCACTAGTTGCGCGTTTCAATATAAATGTGCTGATCCCTTTAATTAATATGAGGGGAGGGGAAGCTGAATTTACCAAGATAGAGTCTTGGCCAGTAAAAAAGCACGTTGAAAAAATGATGGTTAAAGCTGAAAAAGCGGCTCTGGAATATCAAATTGTTAAAGCAGCCCCCTTTAATTATGCCTTTGCTATTTCTATGATAGTGGCGGCCTTTGTCATTTTATACGTGACGCTTGTGTAACTGCTCTTAATTATTCCCTTAATGGACGACCCTCTCGCAAAGGTCTCTTTAGTAACCCATTTCGATAGACATACAAAAACCCCCTAAATTCGATAAAGCCCACATCCCCCTGTATGCTCTCCGCTTTATTCATATGCTTTGGAAATACCTATGAGCTATCAAGTTACGATCCAACCTAGTGGGCATACAATAGAGGTCGAAAAACAAGAACCTATTCTCGATGCTGCATTGCGTAAAGGAGTTTCCTTTCCTTATGGTTGCCGTAGTGGAGTGTGTGGAACCTGCTTAGGTAAAGTGTTAGAAGGTAAGGTTTCTTATCCTGATGGCTTGCCGATGGGACTCTCTGATGATGATCATGAAAAAGGTAGTGCGCTATTTTGTCAGGCTGTTCCTGAGTCGGATTTACTGATAGAAGTCGCTGAGATTGAAGCCATTGGTGAGATTGAAGTTAAAACATTACCTGTGAAGATAGCTTCACTACGTAAACTCTCACCGGATGTGATGGAAGTTTTGCTTAAATTACCAGAAACTGAGCGTATGCAGTTTTTGGCAGGCCAGTATATAGATATTCTTTTATCAATGGGTAAGAGAAGAGCGTTTTCATTAGCTAACGCCCCTTTTAATGATGAATATTTAGAGTTGCATATTCGACATGTGGAAGGTGGTACATTTACCGGACAGGTTTTTAATGAGTTAAAAGAAAAAAGCTTACTGCGCATTGAAGGTCCTCATGGGAGTTTCTTTTTACGTGAAACAGATAGGCCTAAAGTTTTGATGGGAGGAGGAACAGGCTTTGCGCCACTAAAAGGTATGATCGAACAACTGATTCAAGAAAATAACCAGGCTTCTGTTTATTTGTATTGGGGGGTGCGTTCTAAGACAGATCTTTATCACCAAGGTTTAGCAGAAAAGTGGGCATTCCAACATGAAAACATCCATTTTATCCCCGTATTATCTGAACCAGGAGAGGACGAAAACTGGCAAGGTGTAACAGGTTTTGTTCATAATGCAGTGATCAATGACTTCACTGATATGTCAGGATTTGATGTTTATATGAGCGGTCCTCCGGTAATGGTTGAAGCCGGTGTAACTGCTTTTAAAGCAGCAGGACTCAGTGATGATCATATGTATTCAGATTCATTTGAATATGGTGAAGATACTCTGGTAGCAATGAATGATCAGTAGCAACTTGAGACTTTTGTACGGTTGGACGAAAGACGGGTGAATCAAGATGACACTCATTCTTGTCTCATCAGCTTTTACATGTCAGTCTCAATTTGAGAATAAACGGGTTAATATTTAATTAATCTGTGTTAAAAAACAACAGGTGTTGTAGGTCTGACCCATATCTGTAATATTTGTACTATACTGTTGGTGAATCAATAGACTAGCCCCTATTTTGCTGTGGTTTTGTCTAATTAAGTGAACTAACAATAAGGTTACATTATGGAAGATAAACGATCATGCTGTTGTGGCGCTTTTTCTCAAGGGTTGTGGTGGTTACTCACGCTCTTGGGTCTCCCCCTTCTTTATTTTTTCATGTTCAATGCTAATAAAGATCCGATAGAAACGGATTTAACCCAGCGGGTTACGGATACTTTAGTCGGTGAAAAAATGGCATGGGCTAAAGTGGATGTTGATGAACGCGGTCGAGACATTATACTCAGTGGTGAAGCACCCAGTGCAGAAGCCAAGAATAGGGCACTTGCGTTAGCAAAATCAGTTACCGGCGTGCGAGTAGCTGAAAGTCATTTTACTGATGTGATGGCGACAGAAGCGATGACACTGGATGTTAATTTAGCTGATGGAAAAATACAGTTAAATGGAACGGTTTCTTCACAAGATGAAATAGACGCCATTGTAAAAGCAGCGACTGAACGTGTCGGTGAAGGCAATGTTGTGAATAATTTAACCATTAGTAATAAGGTTAAAGCAGCAGGTTGGCTGGCTGGTATTTCAGGGTTAATGGGGTTGGCGCTTGATGGTGGGTCACTTTCTGCATCTGCAGAAGGCTTGAGGTATACCGGTATCGTCGATAATAAAGACAAACAAGATGCTTTAATGGCAAAGGCAAATGATTTGTTAGGCTCATCTGATCTATCGCTTATAGATAGAATTACTGTTGAAGAACCTGCCCCTACAGAAGCCATGACGTTTAATGCACTCATCAGTGACGGAAAAATTGTCTTAGACGGTTCAGTATCTTCACAGGCTGAAGTTGATGCCATTGTAAAAGCAGCAACTGAACGTGTCGGTGAAGGTAATGTGACCAATAATCTTACCGTTGCAAAAACAGTAAAACCCTCAAGTTGGTTGGATCATATTTCGGGCTTATTTGCTTTAACTCCTGATGGTGGCTCACTATCCGCTTCAGGAGACGGAGTAAAATACACCGGTCTTATGGACAGCGATGATTCAAAGAACTCATTATTAGACAAAGCTAAAGCATTCTTAGCATCGTTTAACATACCGGTCATCAATGGTCTCACCGTTAAGGAACCTGAGCCAGAGCCAGAACCCGTAGTAGTAAAAGAGCCTGAGCCAGAACCTACTCCAGAACCCGAGCCTGCTCCAGAACCAGAGGTAGTTAAAGAAGAAGTGAAGGAAGCTATTAATGTTTGTCAGAATAAACTGAACGACACGATGTCGGGTAAAAGTATTCATTTTCGAACCAATGCAGCGGTTATTCAATTAAAAAGCCATGCTCTTTTAGATGCCATTGCTGGAGTGATGGCTGAGTGTCAGGATGAAATTGAGGGGGGCATTAGTATTAATGGCCATACCGACTCTCGTGGCGATGATGCTTATAATATGGCACTGAGCTTGCGACGTGCAGGTGCGGTTAGAAGCTATCTGCAAAGGGAAAAGGTGAACCCTAGCCTAATGAAGTCAGTAGGCCATGGTGAAACTAACCCTATTGCTAGTAACGATACTAGGGAAGGACAAGCACAGAATAGAAGAATCACCTTCATTATCAATTCAAAATAGAGAAAGACTATGAGTTATTTATTTTCAAAATTATTTCTATGGCTACTAGCTGCATTTATATTTGGGATTGTTATGGGATTATTCTCAAATATTCGAAGAGAGGACTAGACTATGACGCTTTTTATTATTCAAAGTCTTTTGTTGCTGACTGCGGCTTTTGTGGTGGGAACGTTGATAGGGCGAATGCTAAAAAAGGTAGTCTGTTCTAATAAATCAGAATGCTAGTTTAAGTTTTAGTTTAGATGTTTCACTGTCGTCGTAGCGTATGTAGCGTAGTACGGTAACTGTAACGGCATCAAGCATCAATCACCCACAAACTATTCGCACATAAAAAAGGCCGCTCATTGAGCGGCCTTTTAGTAACAAACTATTTATTATTTAATAAATAGCATCTCCTGATACTTAGGAAGAGGCCACATTTCATCAGCTACTTCTGTTTCTAACTTATCTGCATGAGTACGAACCTCATTCATCAAGCCAAGTATGTCATTAGCACAGAATTGCATATGAGCTTCTTCAGATCCATGATCTTCCTTAGCTAAAGCATCTCCTAGCTTGGCAACTGCTACCATCATGGCATTAGATTCACTAGCTACTACCTTAGCAACACTATCATCAAGATCAATATCCATATCTGCCATGCTAGCACCTGCCATAGCAAGATCAGATAAGTAGCGCATAGCCGCAGGATAAATAATGGTTTTAGCCATATCAATAACTAACTTTGCTTCTACTTCGATAGATAGGATGTACTGTTCTGCATAGATTTCAAAGCGACTTGCTAGCTCTACAGGTGAAAGAACACCCGTGCTTTCGAATAATTTAACGATAGCTTCATCTTTTAAGTAAGGAAGTGCATCAGCAGTAGTGGGAAGGTTCTTCAAACCACGCTCTTCAACAGCCATTTTGTGCCATTCTGATGAATATCCGTCACCGCCAAATACCGCATTACCGTGCTCTTCCATAAGCTTCTTAAGTACTGTAATAACAGCTGCTGTTTGATCAGCGCCATTGTTTAGCTCGGTTTCAAGCCCTTCTGCAATCCAGTTTAATGAATCAGCAAGCATGGTATTCATTGCAATCAATGGACCAGAAACAGACTGTTCAGAACCTACTGCACGGAATTCAAAACGGTTACCTGTGAAGGCAAATGGAGACGTACGATTTCGGTCGCCAGCATCCTTAGCAAATGGAAGAATCTGCGAAAGACCCAAATCCATGATTCCGCCGTCATCACCACCGGTGATTTTTCCTTCTCTGATTTGATCAAATACGCCTTCGATTTGAGAACCAAGGTAAACAGAAAGAATCGCAGGAGGGGCTTCGTTAGCACCCAAACGATGGTCATTACCAGCAGATGCGATAACGGCACGAAGGAGTGGTCCATATAGATGAACACCACGAATAACAGCACCACAGAACAACAAGAAATTCAGGTTTTCATGAGGTGTTTTGCCAGGATCAAGTAAGTTACCTTGCGTTGAGTTACCAACTGACCAGTTAACGTGCTTACCAGAACCATTAATGCCAGCGAATGGTTTTTCATGCATTAAACAAATGAAACCATGCTTCTTCGCAGTATTTTTAAGAATAGTCATGGTAAGTTGCTGATGGTCAGCAGCGACGTTAGCAGCTTCATAGTAAGGTGCTAATTCGAATTGCCCAGGAGCTACTTCGTTATGACGTGTTTTTGCAGGGATGCCTACGCGATAGAGTCTATCTTCAATTTCTTGCATATAAACTTGAACACGCTCAGAAATAGCTCCAAAGTAATGATCATCAAACTCCTGACCTTTAGCAGAAGGTGCGCCGAATAGAGTACGACCCGCTAATAACATGTCTGGACGTAAGTTAGCGAAGTTAGCATCTACGAGGAAGTACTCTTGCTCAGCTCCACAACTAGAGTTAAGTGGAGCAACATTCTCTTCACCCATCAACTTGAGAACTTTAGTAGCTGCTTCATTCATTGCTGCATTTGAGCGCAATAATGGTACTTTTTTATCTAGCGACTCACCTGTCCAAGAAATAAAGATACTTGGGATACATAATGTTGCACCATTGTCTGTGTGCAAGATGTAAGCAGGGCTAGTGGGATCCCATGCGGTATAACCACGCGCAGCATTAGTGACACGAATACTACCATTAGGGAAAGAAGAACCATCAGGCTCGCCTTTAATCAAAAGGGTGCCAGTAAACTCAGTGATTGCTTTTCCTGATGCATCAGAAATGATGAAGCCATCATGCTTTTCAGCAGAAGCACCGGTCATAGGGTAGAAAATATGAGAGAAGAAATTAGCACCTTTAGACATGGCCCAATCTTTCATAGCAGCTGCTACAACATCCGCAGTAGCTGCGTCTAGAGCAGCTCCGGTTTCAACAGATTGTTTTACTGCTTTATAGGCTTTTTTAGATAATGCTTCTTCCATTTTCACTAAAGTGAAGGCATCAGTTGCCCATATTTTTTCTAGTGATTTTGGTTTTTTAACTGCCGTTGTTTCACGGTTGGTGATTTGATAAACCGCTTGTGCGCGAGATTCACTTCCACTCATTTCCATTTTCCTTTGTTGGGTGCAATTTAATTGGGTTAATTCTTGGATATAAAGCAATAATCATGCCATTGAGCATACGATGTGTGCGTGAAGGCAAGTTAAGTTATTAATTTACTGATATTTCAATAAATGTGTTGCTTTAAAAGTACGTTAGAACTTCTATTTGTTTCTAAATGCACCGAAACTATACATCATGCACCTAAAAAGTGCATTAGCTTAACATTTAGGGCTTAGCTTGTATTAGCGCGACCTGTATAAATACTAACGGCATTGATATATGTATTAGCGGTACATGCTTTGCTAATCTCAGTGAGGTTCTCAGCAGATAAATCAGCATCTATGCAAAGAGATAAACTAATTTTTCCGTCTAGATAGTGGAGGATAATGCTATCGCTACTTACCACCCCCAACTTGCTAAGTGATGGGTATAAGGTATTTAGAATTTCTTGCCGTGAAGGCAAATGCTCACAAGGGCTAGCGGTTTCATCGTCTTCAGGGTCAATATGTACGGTGATGTCTTGCAAGATGGCAAACTCACTTTGTAAGTTATTCATAACACGTTCGGCTATATGGTGCCCTTCAGAAACGCTAATATGTGAGCTTACTTGTACATGAACATCAGCTAATGCCGTGCCGCCCATTTTTCGGGTGCGTAGCATATGGACACTTTTCACGCCGTCTATTTTTTCGATATAATCATGAATTTTACCAACCTGATCTGGGTCGAGAGCTGTATCTACCAACTCCATCATGCTTTCTTTAATCATTTGTAATCCCATATACAAAATCATAAGTGCGACGATAATGGCGGCAGCGGCATCAAGCCATTTTATTTCTAGAAAGACTGCGCCAGCAATACCGACTAAAACCACCAATGATGAAATGGCATCAGAACGATGATGCCAAGCATTAGCTAAAAGCATGGGTGAATGAATACGGTTGGCTGTTCTTTTAGTGTAATGATAGAGAGCTTCTTTACTAACAATAGCCAGGGCGGCAAAAACTAGCCCCCATGGTTTAGGATTGAGGAGTAATTCAGGGTGAGCTAATCTTCCAAAAGCATCTAGCGCGATACCCACACCGACCATGGCTAATGAAAGACCAAGGATAATGGTCGCTACGGTTTCTATACGTCCATGCCCATAAGGGTGATCTTCATCCGCATCTTTACTGGCAAGTTTTGCTGCAATCAGTACGACGAAGTCACTGGCTAAATCAGAGAGTGTGTGCAAACCATCAGCAATTAGTGCTTGGGATTGAGAGAAAATTCCTCCCAATAACTGCGCGAGTGCCAACATTACATTGATGGATGCACCTACAAGCGTTACTTTTTTGATTTCTTGATAACGGCTTGGGTTTTGTGTGTCTTTTGAGGTCGCATCATGTGAGTGATGGTGGTGATGTGAATGGGACATTATTTTTTAGTCGACCTGTTTATTCACTTCAACAACGACAATATATTCGTCTTTTACTTCCTGTGCTGAAATTAACGTATGTCCATGAACACGCACCCAAGCAGGTATATCGTGAAGTACACCTGGGTCAGTACAAATCGCTTTTATAAGTGTTCCTGTTGATAAGGTTTCAACCGCTTCTTGCACTCGAATAACAGGCATTGGGCACAGTAAATTACGCGCATCTACTAAGGTGTAGCCTTTAGCTTTGGTATAGCCTTGAGCTTGATTATTTTCATCCATGAAGAATAGTACCTTGTGTTACAAAAAGTGTGCCAACTAAAGAGAGTTACCAACTAAATAGTGTCCAACTAGGAATCGTTATCTCTTCAGCCTCGACATGTTCAGTCATACCGTTTGCACCGTTATCCGAAATATCGATAAGTTCATAGCTCGCAGTACCGCCAGCTGGCACGAAAGAAATACTCGATTGAACACTTTTCACGCGTTGTTCTTTGATAGTGCCGAGTTTTCCTTCAACTACAATCGTTTCTTTTTTTGATGAGGGTGCTGAAAAAGCAGTAGACATAGCAAAAATAGATGTGGAAATTAAAAGCGTAGTTATTATTTTCATTTTACTCTCCTTTAGGAATGGAAACATTCCTATTCCTTATACTTCATCAGGAGTATAAGCCTTAATAGTAAGTGCGTGTAAATCACCTGATGTGATGACGTCATTAAGTGCCGCATATACGAGTTGATGACGTTTCATGGTGTTTAAATCTTTAAAAGCTTCACTAATAATAGTGGCTTGATACTTATATCCGTCGCCCTCAACAGTGGCTTGAGCACCAGAAATGTGGTCAGTAATTATTTTAACAACATCGTCATTGCTAATACTCATGTATAAATTGCTCCATAATTTAGTTTTTCTATTTCCAAGCAAGGAAATCGTTGTACAATCGTGCTTTGCCTTCCTTACTAAGATAAGGTCAAGGCGAACTAATATTTAGTATATCAGATCAATAGTAAGGATAATTATGAATAATAATGCTGACATGTCAGAAAGTGTAATAAAGACATGTGGAAAATTTTGTCAGGCACTAACACGTGATGAAGTTGAGACGTTTTTACGTTTTACTAGTATTCGTGATATCGAACCGAAAGGTGTTGTTGCTGAAGTGGGTGATGTAGGAGATGAGTTTTTCTTGGTTATTGAAGGTGAAATTCGATTATCTCGGGAAGAAGGCTCGACTGATATCGAGGTAGGGAGGATTGGCCCAGGTGGCTTAGTCGGTGAAATGTCATTTTTTGATAAATTACCCAGAACCATCCGGTTACGTGCTAGTAAAAAAGGGGCAAAGTTGGTAGTCATTACTCGCCCGATGTATAAGCGGATTACTATTGAGCACCCCTTTGTTGCGGTAAACCTACTTGAGTTTGTTATTTTAAGCTTAGATAAATTGGTAAGAAGTACCAGCAAAGATATTTCATCTATGCATAAAACCATGTCAGGTGTGGGGTATAGGTAGTTTTGGAGCTGCGGTTTGGGTTGCTAACTATCATTCATAAATTTAAGTTTCAATGTAGCTTGTATTAAGCGATAGCGAATATGGGATTTGAATAGTTAATGTCTTGCGTTTTTTAGCTTACGCAGGCTGCACATGACAATGACTAATTAACAGTTAACCAAAAAGTAGCAGGGCCATTGTTCACCAAAGTAACTTGCATATCGGCTCCAAAGACACCGGTTTGAACAGGGTCTACTTGCTGACGAGCGTCAGTAATAAACTGTTGGTACAAAGTCTCCCCTAGTTCAGGAGGCGCTGCAGGCGTGAAACTAGGACGTGTGCCTTTCTTAGTATCAGCCGGTAAAGTAAATTGCGGAACAACCAGTAATTCGCCTTTCGTAGCTAGTAATGAAAGATTCATCCTTCCTGTTGCATCCTCAAAGATACGATAGTTAATCACTCGGTTTACTAGGCGCTTAGTTATTTCTGCGTTATCGCCCTTTTCAACACCTAATAATAAAAGAATTCCATTACTGATTTTCCCTACGCATTCTTTGTCTACAGTGACAGAAGCAGAGGTTACGCGCTGTATAAGTCCAATCATTTAAAGCTGTTCTAGTAGTTTATCGGTAGCATCAACAAGTGCAGAAATAATCCCTTCTTCACTAGCAGCATGACCCGCACCTTCAACGATAATCAGCTCAGCACTTAGCCAAGCTTGATGTAGTTTTAAGGCATTTTCTAATGGGCATATCATGTCGTAGCGACCATGAATGATGTAGCCGGGAATAGCAGCAAGCGTGCCTGCATTATCTAATAGCTGACCGTCATCCATAAAGCTTTTGTTTACAAAATAATGAGCTTCAATACGAGCAATACTTAGTGCAGCATGAGGGTCGGTAAAGTGTTTAATAACAGACTCACTAGGTAGCAGGGTGGCAGTCTGCCCTTCCCATTTTGACCAAGCTTTTGCGGCACGAATACGAGCTATTTCATCACTACCGGTAAGGCGTTGATAATAAGCTCGTAATAAATCATCATGCTCAGCACGAGGAATAGGCGCCAGAAAGTCTCGCCAGTAATCAGGGAAAATTTTGCTAGCTCCGTGTTGATAAAACCATTGGATATCTTCATCAGAACTAAAGAAAATACCGCGGACAATCATGCCATTTACCTGCTCAGGATGAGTTTCCGCATAAGCTAGTGCAAGTGTGGAACCCCAAGAGCCGCCAAACACAGCCCATTTATCAATGCCTAGCTGCTGACGAATCAGTTCCATATCGCTGATTAATAAAGGCGTCGTGTTATTCTCTAATTCCGCATGAGGTGTTGAGCGTCCGCAGCCACGTTGATCGAACAGAATAATACGATACTGGTCAGGGTCAAAAAAACGACGATGATAAGATTCACAACCTGCCCCGGGGCCACCATGTAGAAATACGATGGGAACACCATCAGGATTACCACATTCCTCAATGTATATTTCATGAACATCATCTACCTGTAAGGTGAAATGGTTATATGCATGAAGGGAGGGATAGAGTTGGGTCATTGACGAAATCTCATTATTTCGGAAGATATAGTATAGCTTATGACAAAATTAATAAAACTGCCTAAACCATTGCTCCGTCAAACGGGTAAAGCATTGTCTGATTTCAGTATGATTCGTGATGGGGATAAGGTGCTACTTGGGCTTTCCGGTGGGAAAGACTCGCTTTCCTTATTACATTTACTAATCCATTTTCAACGTCATGCTCCTATTACTTTTGGAATCGGAGCGGTAACGGTTGATCCACAAGCGGATAGTTTTGATCCCTCGCCACTTATTCCTTACATGGAGTCTTTGGGTATTGAATATCATTATCGTAAAGAACCCATCGTAGAGCTGGCGGAAAAGCATATGGATAACCAATCCTATTGTGCTTTTTGTGCTCGTATGAAACGGGGAATCATGTATAGCACGGCTAGGGAACATGGCTACACCGTACTTGCATTGGCCCAGCACCTTGATGATTTGGCGGAAAGTTTTCTAATGTCTGCATTTCATGGTGGGCAATTAAAAACCATGAAAGCACATTATGTAGTGAAAGAAGGTGATCTACGCGTGATCAGGCCCTTAGTTTATGTGCGAGAAAAGCAAACAGCAGAATTAGCAAAAACAGAAGGCTTACCTGTTATTTATGAGAACTGCCCAGCTTGCTTTGAAATGCCAACACAAAGAGAACACATGAAGCAGTTATTGGCAAAAGAGGAGAAGCTAAATAAGCATCTCCTGAAAAGCATGCAAACAGCAATGCAGCCGTTGATGAAAATAGGGATGCCGCAATAATCAAAAAAACAGGCTATTAAAATAGGCTTTATAGATGCAATCTTCGGTCTAGGCTATGATACTGCCATTTTTCAGACTTAATTATTGAGGTAGGAATATGAGTAAGCTTAAGGCGCTTTTATTTGATGTTGATGGCACGTTAGCAGATACAGAGGCTGATGGACATCGAGTTGCTTTTAACAAGGCATTTGCAGAAGTAGGGCTAGATTGGGATTGGGATGTAGCGCTTTACGGAAAGTTATTGGCTGTTACGGGCGGTAAAGAACGTATTAAGTTTTATGTGAGTGACTTCCTAACTGATTTCTATCCGGGTAAAGACTTAACTGAATTTGCCGCAGAATTACATAAAAGAAAAACACACTTTTACTTGGAAATGCTACAGCAAGGAGAGATCCCACTAAGAGCAGGTGTTGAGCGTGTATTGAGAGAAGCACGTGCTGCGGGTTTACGCATGGGAATTGCAACAACCACAACGCCAGCGAATGTAACTTATTTGTTAACTTCTACTTTAGGAAAAGAGTCTCTCGATTGGTTTGAAGTAATCGCAGCAGGCGATATTGTTCCTGCTAAGAAGCCAGCTCCCGATATTTTTGAATATGCGATGCAAGAAATGGGGATTACTACAGAAGAAACGCTAGCTTTTGAAGACTCCATTAACGGCTTCCTATCCTCTACAGGTGCAGGACTTAAAACATTAGTGACGGTTAATGGCTATACCAAAGATGATAACTTTGATGGTGCAAGTATTGTCTTGGATCAAATGGGTGAAGAAGGAAATGCATTTGAGGTATTGGCTGGTGATGCAAAATCACATACACATATTAGTGTTGCCATGCTTGAAGAGCTGTTTGAACGTAGCTAAGGATTGAGGTTACATAAAACGAAGGCAAAAAAGAGGCACCCAATAAATTGGGTGCCTAACCGCTAGGAGGTGTAGCACTATTTTTCAAATGCTACGTATATTAGTCTACATTAATGTTTAGAAAGTTCAAATTAATTGAAATTTCTTTTGCCCCTAAAAAACAACTAAAAAAAGCAATAGCTTGTAGCCTAACAGGCACTCCAAAAACGTGCCTATGTAAACGAGAGAGTATTTTCGCTTACGCCAAAACTGTATAAAATATAGGCACACTTGTCAAGTATTAAATCTATTCCTCTCCGGTTCGCTGTAAATGTTCTGTTGATTATCTAGGTCAATATTTCAATTAGGGGGAGTTGTCTAACTATGGCAAAATGAACCACTTTCAAACCATTTCATTTCAATGACAGAATATCTTTTAATTATCGTAGGCACTGTTTGGGTTAACAATATTGTATTATCCCAGTTCCTAGGTCTATGCCCCTTTATGGGCGTATCCAGAAAGCTAGAAACTGCGATGGGAATGGGGTTGGCAACCACCTTTGTGTTAACTCTCTCGTCAATAAGCAGCTATTTATTGAATGAATTTATTCTAGAGCCGCTCAGTATTGAGTATTTACGAACCATTAGTTTTATTCTGGTGATCGCCGCTATCGTGGGCTTTACTGAAATGATAGTTAGAAAAACCTCTCCCATATTGCATAACGTACTTGGAATATACCTTCCTCTCATCACCAGTAACTGTGCAGTTTTAGGAATTGCATTACTCAATGTTCAAGAATCCAATAGTTTTATTGGTTCTGCATTGTATGGCATGGGATCAGCGCTTGGTTTCACACTTGTTTTGGTCTTCTTTGCTGGTATTCGAGAGCGGCTAGATGTTGCGGATATCCCCGCTCCTTTTAAAGGAAGTTCTATTGCATTAATTACAGCGGGCTTAATGGCGCTAGCTTTTATGGGCTTCTCAGGGTTGGTCAGAACGTAAATGCTCGCTTCCCTCTTAACTATTGTCGGTTTGGCTCTTTTCTTTGGTCTGCTTCTAGGCTATGCCGCTATTCGCTTTAAAGTTAAAGGCAACCCTGTTGTAGATAAGCTGGATCAGGCGCTACCTCAAACCCAATGTGGCCAATGTACTTATGCAGGTTGTCGACCCTATGCAGAAGCGATTGCAAAAGGTGAGGCTGACATTAACCAATGTCCACCTGGAGGCGAGACAACCATCCAGGAGCTTGCCGATATAATGGGGGTTGAAGTCATTCCCTTAAATGACGAGCATGGCGAACATTCTGATATCCCAGAAGTAGCTATCATTATTGAAGATCAATGTATTGGTTGCACATTATGTATTCAAGCCTGTCCTGTTGATGCCATTTTGGGGGCGGCTAAACAAATGCATACAGTGATTGCAGATGAGTGCACTGGCTGTGAGCTATGTCTTCCCCCATGCCCTGTAGATTGTATAGAAATGATTCCGTTAAAAAGCACTATTGATGCTTGGAAATGGCCTGAGCCTACCTCACTCGAACAGATACCTGTGGTGGTAGAGGCAAGACGTAACGATGCGGATGAGGCTAACACATGAGCCCAACAGATAAGGTTTATCCCATCAGAGGAGGTGTGCACCCTGCTTTTCATAAAGAGGAATCAACTCAAAACTCTATCGCCCAAGCAGTGGTGCCAAAAAAACTAACCGTTCCTATTCGGCAACATCTTGGGGAGTCGGGACAACTGATAGTTAAAGTAGGTGACTATGTTTATAAAGGTCAACCTATTACAGATCAACCCGAAGGATTGGGCAGCGTTACTCATGCACCCACTTCGGGTATTGTAACTGTTGTTGACAAGTTCCCAGTACCGCATATTTCCGGTTATTCTTGCCCTGGTGTGGTTATCGAAACAGATGGGAAAGATGACTGGGGTGATAAACGATTAGCCACTTATGCTGACTATGCATCAATAGATAATGAAACACTGCTACAACGCATTCGGGAAGCAGGTGTAGTGGGCTTGGGGGGCGCCGCTTTTCCCTCGGTGGTTAAAATATCTGGCTCAGCGAAACATAGCCTAACCAACCTCATTATCAATGCCGCTGAATGCGAGCCGTATATCACTTGTGATGACATGCTCATGCGCGAAAGGGCTGATGAAATTGTCATAGGGATTCAAATCTTATTTAAAATGCTGAAACCAAAGCAGTGTTTGGTCGGTATTGAAGATAACAAATCAGAAGCTATTGCTGCTATGCAAGTTGCTGTGGATAAACTAGCGACGGATGAGATCATAAAAGTTGTCAGTATTCCTGCTATCTATCCCAGTGGCGATGAAAAACAGCTGACTAAGATACTGACCGGCATTGAAATACCCAAGGGTAAGCTTCCTTTTGAAATGGGATCACTTTGCCAAAATGTTTCTACTGTTCACAGCATTTATAAAGCAGTTGTAGTAGGCGAACCATTAATTTCTAGAGTGATAACGGTGACAGGTGCAGGCGTTAAATCTCCTCAAAACTTTAATACTTTATTGGGAACCTCTTTTGCTGATCTTATCAACCGTGCAGGAGGATATACCGACAAGGCGGAACGCCTAATCATGGGAGGCCCGATGATGGGCTTTCCTATGAAATCAGATAGCATTCCTGTCGTCAAAGCAACTAACTGTGTTTTAGTACTCCCTGAAGAAGATCTACCTTATTCAACCAGTATGGCAATGCCGTGTATTCGCTGTGGTAAATGTGCAGAAGCTTGTCCTGTCGATTTGTTACCACAACAACTGTATTGGCATGCGCGCGCGGATGATTTTGAAAAAGCTCAAAAGCATCATTTATTTGATTGTATTGAATGTGGATGTTGTACCTATGTATGCCCTAGTAATATTCCTCTAGTTGGTTATTACCGTTACGCAAAAAGTGCAGTACGAGAGGATGCAGCAAATAAAAAGAGTATAGATGCTGCTAGAGAAAGGCATGAGTTCCGAGAGTTCCGTCAGGAAAGAGCTAAAGAAGAGCGTGATGCTAAACGAGC
>JAZGES010000151.1:0-9076 GCA_036478935.1 Thiotrichaceae bacterium | reverse complement strand
TTTTAGGCGGCTGTGGCAACAAAGGCAAATTGCAGTTGCCAGACCAAAACAAACAACCCACACCCCCCTCAATCCAAAAAAAATAAAATATGGATCATTTCAACTACCAAGATAAAGAGCAAAGCACAGAACTATTTGCTGAAAACGTAGCTGTTGCCGATATTGCTCAACAATATGGCACCCCGTGCTATGTCTATTCACGCGCCACACTAGAGCGTCATTGGCATGCGTTTAATGATGCCTTTAACGACCAACCCCATTTAATTTGTTATGCCGTAAAAGCAAACTCAAATATTGCCATTTTAAATCTTTTTGCGCGACTAGGGTCTGGCTTTGATATTGTATCTGTTGGTGAGTTAGAGCGCGTACTAAAAGCAGGGGGCGACCCACACAAAATCGTTTTTTCTGGCGTAGGCAAACGCGCTGACGAAATGGAAAAAGCGCTAACCATCGGCATTCACTGTTTCAATATAGAATCTGAAGCAGAACTTGATAGACTTAGTGAAGTAGCTGGACGACTCAACAAAGTAGCTCCAATCTCCATTCGCGTAAATCCAGATGTGGACGCAGGCACTCACCCCTATATCTCCACAGGACTAAAAGACAATAAATTTGGTATCGATATTACCGTAGCCGAAAGTGTTTACCAAAAAGCTGCGGATATGCCTCATATCAACATCATCGGCATAGACTGCCATATTGGTTCGCAACTTACCGAAGTTGAGCCGTTTATGGACGCTCTAGAGCGAGTGATAGCGTTAGCTGATAGATTAAAAGCAATAGGTATCGCCATTGAACACCTTGATTTAGGTGGTGGACTGGGTGTCAGGTATCAAGATGAAACACCTCCATTACCCGCAGAATACACAGAGCGACTATTCAGCAATCCTTCACTCAAGGATTACAAAATCATTATCGAACCGGGGCGCGCCATCACGGCCAATGCAGGAATACTCGTCACTCAAGTTGAATATTTAAAGCTATCCGACCACAAAAATTTTGCAGTTGTTGATGCTGCCATGAATGATTTGATTCGCCCATCCTTATATCAGGCATGGCAAGAGATCATCCCTATTAATAAAAACAGCGACGCTGAAATACGCTCGTACGATGTCGTTGGCCCCATCTGTGAAACCGGTGACTTCCTGGGTAAAGATAGAAGTTTAAGCATCTCTCAAGGCGACTTATTAGCTGTACGCTCATCAGGGGCTTATGGGGCAACCATGTCATCAAATTACAACTCTCGACCTCGAGTTGCAGAGATTATGGTTGATGGGGAAGAGTTACATCTTATTCAAGAGCGTGAAAGTCTGGAGCAATTAATGCAAGGTGAAAGTTTACTCCCTTAACCTCAGACAGGTTGAGGGATTTTTATTTTCTGGCATCTGAACTACTGCTCTTAGCTATTTCCCAATGCGCTGTTTAATAACCTCCATCATCACATGGAAGTCAAAACGTTTCTTAGACTCAAATTTAGCTCTGTACTTATAAATATCATTCATAAATACCTCAATACTCTGCCGAGCTTTTTCTTCTTCCTCTTCTTGCATACCCATCTTCATATCAACTAAGGTTTCAGCAAACCCTTCCAGTGCTTTTAATGTCACAGTATAAAAGCTTCTAGCCGATTGAGCTTGATCCGGTTTAGACATACCCATTGCCAGCATGGCATGAGCATCACCGATGACAGGATTGAGTAGCAGCTTCCATTTCTCAGGTAATTGATTTACATACTGGTCAATATGCTTTAAACGCAAACTCCCCTGCCTTAAAAAGTCAGGCACTGATTTTTCAACTTGTTCCGTTTTTTTCTTAGCTTTCCAATCGCCATATTGCTTATTAACAAAATCATGACTACCAAAGAACAGTTGTTTCATCCATCGAATAACAGCAAAAACAAGAAACAATGATAGAACGCTAGCAACGATGCCAAATACGGCTATTACCCCAAAAATAAAAAGACGAATCATATAATCTAAAACTTGTTGTGTGGGCTGGTAAACTAAATCTACTATATACGTTGGGCAAGAACTATAAAAAACAAATAAAATGACTTGTAATCATTAAAACAGTTCACTATGATGTGCCCTCGTTTAAATCTGATGCGGGGTGGAGCAGCCCGGAAGCTCGTCGGGCTCATAACCCGAAGGTCGTAGGTTCAAATCCTACCCCCGCTACCAAATATAATAAAAAAGCCCCGTTAATCGGGGCTTTTTTATTACCTAGATTTTTTGACGTCTAACAGAGAAGGGAACACAGAAAATACATGTCGCAAGAAACACTAGATACATTAATCCAAGCAACCGTTGAAGGTCTCGGTTATGAATTATGGGGCTACGATTTCCGCCCGCATAGTGATAACGGTTTATTGTGTATCTATATAGAATCAGACAACGGTATAACTGTTGAAGATTGTGCGACAGTTAGCCATCAAATCAGTGCTGTTTTTGATGTAGAAGATCCCATCCCTTCTGCATACACCTTGGAAATATCCTCTCCAGGAATGGATAGAATGCTATTCTATCCAAAACAGTACCAAGCATATATTGGAAAGACAGTAAAAATTAAAACCCGTATCCCGCTTAATAATAGAAGAAACTTCAAAGGTTCTATTGAAGAACTAACCGATCTTGAGGTAACTTTGAAAATTGACAATGAATACTATGATATCCCGTTCGACGCTATTGAACACTCACGTTTGAAAAGTGGACCCAAAGGCTAGAAGTTATGAGTAAAGAAATTTTATATGTAGTTGACGCGATTGCTAACGAAAAGAATGTTGATCGAGAGATTATCTTTGAAGCCGTAGAAATTGCGCTTGCCACAGCAACTCGTAAGAAAAACAATCCAGATATGGATGTTAAGGTTGATATTGACCGTGAAACAGGAGAATACGAAACATTTCGTCAATGGGAAGTACTTGACGATGAATCTGAAGAATTTGAGTCAACCGAACGACAAATACTCCACAGCTATGCAAAGAGTGCAGGACATGATCTTGAAATAGGTGAGTTTGTTCGTGAACCCATTGAGTCGATTGAGTTCGGCAGAATTGCCGCACAGACCGCTAAGCAAGTTATTGTACAAAAGGTACGACAAGCAGAACGCGAGCGTATCGTCGAAGGTTTCCGTGACCGAATTGGCACTTTAGTGCTTGGCACCGTTAAGCGCGTTGATCGCCGTGGTATTGTGCTTGACATGGGTGATAATGCTGAAGCTTTGATTCCCCGTGAAGAAATGCTCCCTAAAGATATGGTTCGCCCTGGCGACCGGATGAGAGGCTACCTAAAAGAAATCATTGATGGCGGACGTGGCCCACAAATTATTATTAGTCGTACTGATTCTAATTTATTGATTGAGCTATTAAAGCTGGAAGTTCCAGAAATTGGTCAGGAAATGATTGATATTATGGCGGCAGCTCGTGACCCTGGATCACGCGCTAAAATAGCAGTTCGCGCCAATATGCCTAATCTTGACCCCGTAGGTGCTTGTGTTGGTATGCGTGGCTCACGTATCCAGACAGTAACTAACGAGCTTAATGATGAACGTGTCGATATCATTCCTTGGGATGACGATATCGCTACCTTTGTTATCAACGCAATGAAGCCTGCTGAAGTTCTTTCTATCGTTGTTGATGAAGAAAAGAAAGTCATGCGTATCGGCGTTGATGAAGACCAGCTCTCACAAGCCATTGGTAAAGGCGGGCAAAATGTTCGCTTAGCGAGCGAGCTAACGGGTTGGCAACTAGACATCATGTCAGATGTTCAAGCAGAAGAAGAGTCACAAAAAGAAACAGCACTATTGCAAGATAAGTTCATCGAGAGCTTGGATATCGATGAAGACATCGCTAGCATCTTGGTTGAAGAAGGCTTTACAAGTCTAGATGACTTGGTGTATTACTTCGATGATGTTTGTGCTATCGAAGAATTTAATGAGGAACTTGCTGAAGAGTTACGTACTCGTGCTCAAAATGCACTATTGACGCAAGCTATCTCAGGGAATAGCGGTAGCCCTGCAGAAGACTTATTAGGAATGGACACCATGGACAATGCACTAGCCTACAAGCTAGCAGCAAAAGGAATTTACACCATGGAAGACTTAGCTGAGCAAGCTACTGATGAGTTATCAGATATCGAGGGCATGACTGAAGAACGCGCAGGTGAGTTGATAATGATTGCGCGTGCACCATGGTTTGCTGATGAGGAATCATCAGGAAGCATAGAGCCTTCAGCTAGTGACGAGCCTTCAACCAACGAAGAGCCCTCAGCTAGTGAAGAGCCTTCAGCTAATAAAGAAGAACCTTCAACTACGGAAGAGCCTTCAGATAGCAAAGAAGCTTCAACGGACACAGAAGCAACTGCTGACGAAAAATCTTCAACTAGTGAAGAAGAGTCATCAATCGATGAAAAAACGTCAGTTAAAACTGATGCAGAAAATGGATAAGGTAGGAGACAACAAACATGTCAGAAATTATAGTAAAACAGCTGGCTCAGATAGTTGGCACTCCTATCGATGTGATGCTAAAACAGCTTCAGGATGCAGGCATAGAAGTCAGCAATGAAGATGACTCCATCACAGATGAGCAAAAGCTAAAACTTCTAGAGTATATTCGTAGTGGTCAGCAAAAAAGCGCAGCCGTCGTAAAGCCAAAACTTTCTGTGGGTCGTCGCAATGTAACTGATCGTAAGATTACTAGTGCCCATAGCAACAATACAGTTAACGTCGAAGTTCGAAGAAAGAAACGTCCAGTGCGCCAACCTGCAGCTGCACCCGTCGGTAGCGACACTACTATCAGCCGCTCCGAAGAACTATCAAAGCAACTATCTGCAGAGCGTCAAGCTTTACAAGACAGCAAGCGTGCAACTGATATAGCCAAAGAGCAAAAAGCTGAAGCTTTAGAAGCTGACACTACAAAGGCAACAGAGAGTGTCGAAGCTGAAGTTGCAACTTCGGCAACAACAGAGCCAGCACCAGAAGTAGTTAACGAAGCGGAGGCAGAAACCCCTCAAGTTGCTACACCTACACCAGAAATTGTGGAAACAGAAGCTCCTCAAGAAGAAGAGACTACTGCACCTACAACAGCACCTGAGGCAGAAGCTCCAGCGACTGAAGCGGTAACCGAAGAGAAACCCAACCTAGATTTCTTTGCTGCTGCAAGAAAAGCAAAGGCAGCAGGTGCTAATGCCGCAAAAGATGAAGCGGCATCATTGTTGAAAAAACGCCCATCTCGCAAGCCAAAAGTAGTTGCACCAGCTGCTCCTTTAGCTAAAGACACCACATCAACAGCCAATACCAACAAGAATAAAAGTAAAAGCAAAAAACCATTCCAAGGGCGTGGCAATCAGCTTCATATGGCAAAAGGTGTTAGCCGCCGCAAAAAAGGTAAAGGCAGACGACAAACCAGACAAGTTCAAATTGAGCGTGATGGAAAACACGGTTTTGAGAAGCCCACAGCTCCAGTTATCAAAGAAATTGAAATCCCTGACACTATTGTGCTTTCAGATCTGGCCCAAAAGCTAAGCGTTTCTTCAACCGATGTTATCAAGCAAATGATGGGCATGGGCGTTATGGCGACCATTAACCAGTCTCTTGATCAAGATACAGCAATTCTTGTAACAGAAGAGCTAGGCCATACCGCTGTACCTGTTACCTTAGCTGACGAGGATGAAACCATTCTTGCTGCACTCATGGAAGATAATAGCGATCTTGAGCTACATTCACGTCCTCCGGTAGTGACTATTATGGGTCATGTTGACCATGGTAAAACATCACTATTAGATTACATTCGCGAAAGTCGTGTAACCGCAGGCGAAGCAGGTGGAATTACCCAACATATTGGTGCTTATCACGTAGAAACTCCGAATGGGATTATCTCCTTCTTGGATACACCTGGACATGCTGCATTTAGTGCAATGCGTGCTCGTGGTGCCAATGCTACGGATATCGTGATTGTTGTGGTAGCCGCTGATGACAGTGTTATGCCGCAAACAAAAGAAGCTATTGAGCATACACGTGCTGCCGGTGTTCCTTTGATTGTTGCCATTAACAAAATGGACAAAGAAAACGCTGACCCTGAAAGAGTTAAGAGTGACCTAAGCGCACTTGAAGTTATCCCCGAAGAGTGGGGAGGCAACGACCTCTTTATTGAAGTATCAGCCATAACTGGCGCTGGCGTTGATGGCTTATTAGAATCCATCTTACTTGTTTCAGAAATGCAAGACTTGAAAGCACCTATTGAAGGTACTGCAACAGGTGTTGTAGTTGAAGCCAGCATTGAAAAAGGACGTGGCGCAGTTGCCACTGTTCTAGTACAGAAAGGTACGTTGAAAAAAGGCGACATGGTGCTATGTGGGCAAGAGTATGGACGTATTCGTGCCATGCTTGATGACCAAGGTCAAACTATAGATAGTGCTGGTCCATCAATCCCTGTTTCTATATTAGGTCTTTCTGGTGCGCCTCAAGCAGGTTCAGAGATGGTAGTGGTTGCTAACGAACGTAAAGCTCGTGAAGTTGCAACATTACGTCGCCATAAAGAACGCGACTCACGCCTTACATCACAACAAACAGCTAAACTAGAAGCTTTATTTGCCAACCTTGGTAGCGGCAATAATGTTCAGCAAGTTAATATCATTATCAAAGCTGACGTACAAGGCAGTGTTGAAGCACTCAAGCACTCACTAAATCAACTCTCTACTGATGAAGTTAAAGTGAATATCGTGTCTGCCGGTGTAGGTGGCATTAACGAGAGTGATGTAACGCTTGCACAAGCTTCTGAGTCCATCATGATCGCCTTTAACGTTCGTGCTGACTCTGCATCAAAACGCCATGCTTCAGAAAGTGGTGTTGAGATTCGTTATTACAGCATTATCTATGAAGCAATTGATGATGTTAGAGATGCAATGAGTGGCTTGCTTGCACCTGAGCTACGTGAAGAATTCAAGGGTATTGCTGAAGTTAAAGACGTTTTCCGTTCTTCTGCAATGGGCCCTGTTGCTGGCTGTTTAGTTATTGATGGTCATGTTTCCAAAGGCCTACCTATTCGTGTACTACGCGATAACGTAGTTGTCTACGAAGGTGAACTTGAATCACTACGCCGCCATAAAGACGACGTGAAAGAAGTACGTACCGGCACTGAATGTGGTATCGCCATTAAAGACTATAACGATGTTCAACCTGGCGACCAAATTGAGTGCTTTAAGCGTACTGAAGTCGCGCGTAGCCTGTAACCTTTAAGATAAAGACTTAGATCACCATGCCATTTGATTATTCAAGAATAGATCGTATCTCTGAGCAAATAAAGCGCGAGCTTGCTCAAATTATTCGCGATAAAGTCAAAGACCCTAGAGTGGGCATGGTGTCTATTATGGACGTTAAAGTCGCAAAAGATCTTAAACAAGCAAAAGTCTATTTCGATACACTACAAGAAGATATGGCTAAAGAGTCTGAAGAAGGACTGAACCGAGCCGCTGGTTTTTTACGCAGAGAACTAGCCCGTAACTTGAGCTTGCGAACGACTCCCGAACTCAAGTTTTTCTATGACGACACTGAAGTTAAAGCGGATGCTTTAAGTATTCTTATTGATAAAGCTATTAATAGCGACCGATAGTTAATCTAAGGACTCAGAATTGAATAAGGTACGGAACTATAACGCTGAATTTTTGTGTCAGATTGGATTATCTCGAGAGGCGAATAGTCTTTCTACGCAACGATTGAGATCATTCAAGCTGGGACAAAAAGGCAAGTTAGGGTTCCGTATATTATTTAATTCTAAGTCCTAAGCCTATGGCACGTGGAAAGAGAAAAGGTCGCCCTATCAGTGGCATCCTATTATTAAACAAACCTCTTGGTATTAGCTCAAATCGAGCGCTACAGAATGCTAAACACCTTTATCAAGCCCAAAAAGCAGGACATACCGGCAGCCTAGACCCATTAGCTACTGGCATGTTGCCTCTGTGCTTCGGCGAAGCCACTAAAATATCATCATTCCTGCTAGATTCTGATAAAAGTTATTTAACCACAGCCACACTCGGCACAACCACCACTACGGGTGATGCTGAAGGCGATATTCTTGATCAAAAGCCTGTACCTCCTTTAGCTGAAGAAACTATCGAAGCGGTGTTGAACAAATATAGAGGGGCTATTACTCAAATCCCTCCCATGTATTCTGCCCTAAAACACCAAGGCAAACCTCTCTATGAATTAGCTAGACAAGGGATAGAAATAGAAAGAAAACAACGTAATGTTTTCATTCATAAGCTCACATTACTGAGCTTTACTGATCAAACATTAGAGCTAGAAGTAGACTGCTCAAAAGGCACCTATATCCGCACTTTAGTTGAAGATATTGGACATGAGTTGGGTTGTGGAGCTTTCGTCTCCATGCTACATCGAACGGTAGTTAAACCCTTTAGCAATAAAGATATGCTGAGTTGGGAGACGGTTGAAGGCACTCAAGATAAGGACCTCACCGAGCTATTATTACCTATTGATGCTGGTCTATCACAGTTCCCAGAAGTTACATTAGATGAAAAGCAAACGGTTGCTTTACTCTATGGGCAGGCTGTTAATATTGCTGTACCTGATGCCAGCCATATCCGAATTTATAACCCTGAACGTGTGTTTTTAGGAATGGGAATTCCTGATGGAGATAGCATGTTAAAACCTAAGAGAATTATGCAACAGCCCTAGTTCTTTATGGCCTCAGCCACACCTCTAATTGCTTACACCTATGCCCGAACCAAAGTTAGATGCGTAATTTCTGGTGCGCAATTGCGGCGCAATGGAATACCAGTAGTACCAATACCTCTGCTAGTGTATACCCAGCTTTCATTAACACGATGTAAACCCTGCACATACTTTCGTCCCAAATAAGGCCGTACTAGTGGCTTATTCGCAGCGGATTGTATCTGACCACCATGTGTATGCCCTGAAACTTGTAAGCTGATACGTGTGTCATCTGCATACCAATCAATCATATCTGGTTCATGTGCCATTAACACTACGGGAGCGTCACCACGATGTGCATCCATGGTTTTCTTGATATCTGGATTCCCTAACCAGCCATCATCTATTCCAG
>JAZGES010000150.1:0-5881 GCA_036478935.1 Thiotrichaceae bacterium | reverse complement strand
TTCAGCAACCGGTTGTGGATATGGAAACCATTACTCTTACCTATACGTCTGTGAAGGCGCTAATGAAGGATCTTAAACATATTGGTGCTACCAATGCATCGGTTAAAAGAAATCGCGGGTTAACAGGAAAAAATAGATTCAAGGCGTTTGAAAAGGCGTATGAAAAACATAGAACAGCGGATGGCCTTTACCCTTTAACCTATGAAGTGATTTATGGACATGGTTGGGCACAGGCAGGGCTGGAAATAGCTGGACATGTTGGAGTGATACCCATTGTTGAGGTGAAGAGTTAGTACAAGTTTCCTCCACCTAGTAGGGGGAGGGCTAGGGTGAATACTTTCACAGTCTCATACGCCAGCATGACAAGTTTTTTAGGAGCCAGTACTAGAAACAACAATAACAGCCTCAATGAACCCTCGTCATTGCTGAAGCTTTAAGAACCGCTAAAGCTCATCTAATCTGGCGTATGCCAGAATCCATGGTTGAGCGAAGTGCCTTACTTGATGACGGACACTGATTTCTACGGATATTAATGAACTGGGGGTCTGGGGTTTAGCTCTTAGGAATAACAACAGTAGCATCAGGCAATAACTCTTCAAGCTTAACTTTCAATACTTCCTTAGCATTCTCATCACCATGCAAAACGCGCACCTCTTCAGGTCCTTTTTCCATTTGAGTGGCAAAGTCTAGTAAATTCTGTTGGTCGGCATGAGCAGAATAACCACCAATTTGGTGAATCTTCGCTTTTATCTCATAACGTTCATTATCAATTTCAACCCAGCCATTTTTAGGGCCATATTTAAAAATCTGCCGACCAATACTATTTTTTGCTTGATAGCCACTAAATAGGATGTCAGTGCGCTCATCACCCAGCAGTGCTTTGAGATAACCCATAATGCGCCCTCCGTTGCACATACCACTAGCCGCAATAACAATCGTAGGGCGAGCTGTTTTCTTCAGATATTTAACCGTACTTTTATGGTCTTGGTGGCTCTCGATGGTATGAAGTTGTTTGAATGTTAAAGGATAACGCCCTTGCTCAATGACCCCTTGCGCCTCATCATCCCAAAACGGTTTTAATTCTCTATAAACTGCGGTGAATCGACTGGCTAGTGGTGAATCAATAATGACTTCTATCTCACCCCACTCCGATTCATTTTCATAAATAATTTGTTCAAACTCGTACATCAATTCTTGCGTTCTACCCAAGCTGAAAGAAGGGATCAGTACGGCGCCTCTATTATCAAAACATCGTTGTATAATGGCTCTTAAACGCTCTTTTCTATTCTTGCGCTCATCATGTAGCTTATGACCGTAAGTGCTTTCAATAACAAGAGTATGGCACTGCTTAGGAGGCTTAGGTGCAGGGAGTAAAGGTGCATGGGGAGCACCTAAATCTCCTGAAAAGACGATACGCTTATCAGAATTCTTATTAATTTCACACTCTACATAAGCCGATCCAAGAATATGTCCAGCCCTTTGCAGGCGTATCTGAAGAGAGTCGTTGATAACAGCCCATTCTTGATACTTAATGGGTTTCATCATGGACTTTATTTTATCGACTAACTTTTTAATTATTTTTTTATCTCGGGTAATGCCAATCTTTGCCGCATCTTCAAGCATCAACGGTAATAATTTAGCGGTAGGTTGGCTACAATAAATAGTTCCATCAAAGCCAGCAGCAAGCAGCCAAGGGATACGCCCTGCATGATCAATATGGCAATGAGTGATGATCAAGGCTTGTACCGATGAAATGTCAAAATCAAGCTCCAGATTCCATGCGTCTGCTTTGCCGTAAGGTGACTTGTCAGAACCTTGAAAAATACCACAATCAATAAGTACACTATTACTCTTATCTAGGTGTAACTCATGACAAGAGCCAGTGACACCGTGTACTGCGCCATGATGGGATATGTGGGGGAATGATGGTTGGGTAGGGTGAGTCATGAAATGGAGACCAGTTAGGAGTTGTACTTCGAGTTCATATTGTAAACTTAGCAATTGTATTTATCTAGTAGCTACGAACTAGGGGGTTAAAGTGGAATTTAAGAGTTCCCGTAGCCTGTGCTGAGCGATAGCGAAACACGGGAATCAAAATGTAAAATCTGTGTTTCGTTCATCAGTGCCAGCTACAATTTTTTATGACAAACTTAGGGTTAATTGTAGTCAATCAAGGCAATGTTTAAAATGCCAACCTAAATTATTAAATGCGCTTAAATAATATACACATTAGCGTGATTAAATGTATGCTTTAATCGGACTTTCGTTATATTATGGCGTGTTTCGTCACCATAGAGCCTAACAGGAGTTAGCTAAGTGAAATTATCCGGTGCTGAGATATTTATAGAATGTCTGAAAGCTGAGAACGTAGATACCATATTTGGATATCCGGGTGGGGCTGTTTTATTTCTTTACGATGAGTTATATAAAGCAGAAGAACGTGGAGAGATTAGACATATCTTGTCTCGTCATGAACAGGGAGCTGTGCATGGTGCTGAAGGCTATGCTAAATCCACTGATAAACCCGGTGTCTGTATTGTAACGTCAGGTCCAGGTGCAACCAATGCAGTCACTGGTATTGCGGATGCTTATATGGATTCAGTTCCATTAGTGGTTATCTCTGGACAAGTACCTCGTCCACTGATTGGCAATGATTCTTTTCAAGAAATTGATATTGTTGGTATTACGCGTCCGTGCGTAAAGCATAATTTCCTTGTTACTAAAATAGAAGATATTGCGCCCACTATGCGCAAAGCCTTTCATATTGCCACGACGGGTAGACCTGGCCCTGTAGTGGTTGATATCCCGAAAGACTTAACTAGCGGTGCGGAAAAAATAAAATTTGAATATCCGCAAGAGCTAAAGATGCGTTCTTATCAGCCCACTATTAAAGGCAATAAGAAACAGATCAAATCTGCACTAGATCTGATTGCAAAAGCTAAAAAGCCTATTTTGTATGCGGGCGGTGGAGTGGTGTCATCTATCGCATCAAAAGAGCTCACTGAGTTCGGTCAGGTATTTAACTTTCCTGTAACCAACACGTTGATGGGGTTGGGGACTTATCCATCCAATGACAAGCAGTATATTGGCATGTTGGGAATGCACGGTACCTTTGAAGCTAACCGTACTATGCACTATGCAGATTTAATCATTGCAGTCGGTGCGCGTTTTGATGATCGCGTTACTGGTGATTTGAAGAAATTTTCACCGTATGCAAAAGTCATCCATATTGATATTGACCCTGCTAGCATTTCGAAGAATGTTAAAGCGCACGTTCCCATTGTTGGAGATGTGAAACAAGTATTGCAGTGCTTCTTTGAGATGATGAAAGAACAGAAAATCCAGCCTGACAAATCGGCATACGATGCATGGTGGAAGGAAATTAATGAGTGGCAAGCGGTAAACTGCCTTCATTACGATCAAGGTGATGATCATATCAAAGCACAATTTGTGGTTGAGAAGCTGTGTGAAATTACTCATGGTGATGCCTATGTTGCTTCCGATGTAGGGCAGCACCAAATGTGGGCAGCACAATACTATAAATTTAACCAACCTAATCGTTGGGTTAACTCGGGTGGTCTTGGCACAATGGGTTTTGGATTACCTGCGGCTATGGGTATTCAGTTAGCACACCCTGATGAGGTGGTTGCTTGTGTTACGGGTGATGGCAGTATCCAAATGTGTATTCAAGAGTTGGGAACTTGTTCTCAGTATAAGTTGCCACTAAATATCATTAACTTAAATAATGGTTACTTAGGCATGGTGCGTCAATGGCAAGAGTTCTTCTATGAAGAGCGTTACGCCATGACTTATAACGAGTCACTACCTGATTTTGTTAAACTGGCAGAAGCCTATGGTCATGTCGGAATACGTATTGAAAATCCTGCGGATGTAGAAGGTGCTTTAAAAGAAGCCATATCGGATACTAACCGATTATACTTTCTTGATTTCGTAACAGAGCCACAAGGCAATGTTTACCCGATGATTCCGGCTCAATACGGTCACAATGAAATGTATCTGAATAAAGAAGATGCATTGAACGACCCTAAATTAAAGAAATAACCATGGCTAAGACTGTGAAAGACAAAAACCAAACACGGCATATTATTTCCATTTTAATGGAAAATGAAACAGGCGCGTTATCACGCGTATCTGGATTATTTTCCCAGCGTGGCTATAACATCGAGTCGCTCACTGTGGCTCCTACCGATGATGAAACACTCTCGCGTATGACGTTGGTGACAACAGGTAACGAAGCATCAGTAGAGCAAATTATCAAACAACTCAATAAGTTGATTGATGTGGTTAAAGTAATGGAGCTGTCAGACTACGCACACATTGAACGTGAAATCATGTTTGTGAAAGTATCTGCACCGAATATGGAAGCGTGTGCTTCTATTAAGCGAATGGCGGATGTATTTCGCGCTCGTATCATTGATGTTAAAAACAAAATGTATACGCTGGAAGTGACGGGAAGCCCAGATAAGCTTGAAGGATTCCTAGAGACAATGCTTGAACATAACATTGTCGAAGTGGTGCGCTCGGGAGCTATGGGAATTACTCGAGGTAATAATTCGCTTAAAGTATAAGCTGCTTATAGTCCGTCATACCGGGGCGAATGGCTGGTATCCATCGTTGTAGCAATGTGCCCAGCTTCAACATGGGTTCTGGTATCCGAGACTGTGAAAGTATTTAGAAAAGTCCCCCTCTTAGTAAAGAGGGGCTAGGGGAGATTTAAAAGGTTAGCAATAAACACTGAAGTATCAGTATATTACTAATTTTCGCTAAATCCCCCTCAATCCCCCTTCAAAAAGGGGGAGGCTAAAAGCGAATACTTTCACAGTCTCATCCGCCAGAATGACAGTGGTTTTTATTAAGATAGAGGTTTTGTAAAATCCTATCTTGACTTTATAGCCCGTCGTACCGGCGAAGGAGACTGTGAAAGTATTAAGAAAAATATCACTTGTAGGGTGTGCCGAGGCACGAGGCGCACCGTAAGTTATTGATTCACGGTGCGCCTCCTTCGTCGGCACACCCTACGAAGGAATACTTTCACAGTCTCGAAGGCCGGTATCCATCGTTGAAGCATAGCGCCAGATAAAACAGTCACTCTGGTTTCACCAGAATAACCAAGTACATAATTAATTTAAAAGAAGTTTAAGGAACTTAACAAACATGAATATTTTTTACGACAAAGATTGTGACCTATCTATCATCAAAGGTCTTAAAGTAGCCGTTATCGGATTTGGCTCACAAGGTCATGCTCATGCTGCAAACCTAAAAGATTCAGGTGTTGATGTAGTAGTTGGTTTGCGCCCTGGTTCATCTTCAATCGCCAAAGCTGAAGGTTATGGGCTTAAAACAGCTGATGTTGCAACCGCAGTTGCAAGTGCTGATGTTGTAATGATACTAACTCCAGATGAGTTCCAGTCAGTATTATATAAAGAAGAGATCGAGCCAAATATCAAGCAAGGCGCAGTACTAGCCTTTGCTCATGGCTTCGCTATCATCTATAACCAAGTCGAGCCACGTAAAGACCTTGATGTCATCATGGTTGCTCCAAAAGCACCGGGCCATACGGTACGTTCAGAATTTGTTCGTGGTGGTGGTATCCCTGATCTAATCGCAATTGAGCAAGATGCATCAGGCAATGCAAAAGCCATTGCACTTTCTTATGCATCAGGCATTGGTGGTGGTCGTACCGGAATTATAGAAACTACTTTCCGTGATGAGTGTGAAACTGATCTATTCGGTGAGCAAGCGGTACTTTGTGGTGGTGCTGTTGAGCTAGTTAAAGCCGGTTTTGAAACATTGGTTGATGCTGGTTATGAACCTGAAATGGCTTACTTCGAGTGTTTGCATGAGCTTAAATTGATTGTAG
>JAZGES010000149.1:0-2437 GCA_036478935.1 Thiotrichaceae bacterium | reverse complement strand
TTAGCGATACTTGTTTGTATGAGCCTTGAAGAATAGCCTCAACTTGATCAACTAGTGCTTGTCGTAAAGTAGCTGAAGCACCAATAGTCAAACAAAACTGGTCAAAGATAAAGTCCATATCAGTGGGGGCGCTGATGGATATGAAGTGTTCAGTAGAGACACCTTTCTTAATAGCAAATCCGGCACTGGCAGCACCGAATGAGTGTCCAATAAGTGCTTTTAACTTTCCATCTGGTGATTCTTGTTTGGCTAACTGTTGAATAATTTGACTGATTTCAACTAGGTTGGTTTTTTTACCAGAGGAGAAACCATGCGCAGGCAAGTCAAACAGAACAACTTTCATTCCTTCTCTCAATAAAGCTTTTGCAATAACAGAGAAGCTGTAGCTAGAGCCCTCCCAGCCATGTACCAGAAGCACAACGGGACCAGCGCCAACAGTATAGACTCTGCACTTATCTTTATCTCCTGAGGTTTTTGTATAGCTTAACCAGCTTTGTTGAAGGTTCGGTATGTCTGGTAATTTACGTTTTGAACTACGGGGCGAAAAGAACAGCTTATTTGCCCATCTGGCTGCGAGCTTTGGAGATATCCATTCAAGTGTTGCTGTGATTTTGCGAATAGTGGTTAATAATATGGATTGCATCCTTTGCTCCTCATGTGTCTTTAGAGACCGTTAGGTCTTATTGTAAATAATGTAATTCATCTGCCTATTAGTAGCAATCAACTAGGTTTTATAAAGAGAGTGGTTTCTAAATAAGAATGAAGGCAATCAATCATCGACTTTATGGCTTGATCATCGTTATAAGCCTTGGTGAGTAACAGCGCACCTTCAATACCTGAGAATATGACTAGTGCAATAGACCTTGGCTCAACATTAGGTTGAAACTCACCTTCTAACTGGCCTTGATGAATAATGTATTCCAGTCGTTTTAATAATCGTTCAGTTTTTTTACGCGCCAGAGAAATCAAAGTAGGGTTGGTATTATCAGCATCAACCAGTGTATTTAAAATAGGGCAACCCCCCTGAATAAGCGGATTTAAGGCGTACTCCAGATAGAAATCTAAAATTAACGTGAGACTTTCTTTATGGCTATTCGCAGGTATTGTTATTTTTGCTAAAACTGCCTCTATTTTGTCTGTGGAGTATTTAAAAGCTTCAAGAGCCAACTCATCCTTATTGCTGAAGTGGTTATAGATTCCACCTTTTTTAAGTCCCGTCGCCGTCATAAGGTCAGATAGAGAACAAGCTGCATAGCCTTTGATGTTAAAAAGCTCAGCCGCTTTTACTATTATCATTTCTTTGGTTTGTTGACCTTTATTCATGCTGACAAGTTGTACTCCATCTAAAATAAGACCAATTGGTTTCTTATTAAGATAGTCCGGATTACATAGAGAGTCAACTGTCATTATTCTAACTTACTGCATGAAGACTAATAATCTTGTAATCTTCATCACAAACAGAATTTAAAGAGAACTGAGTATGAGAATCCACCATCTACAGCATGTCCCGTTTGAAGGTTTAAGCAGTATGGAACCTGTTTTAAAAGCAAAAGGGCATCAATTAACCAGTACACATCTATATGATAATCAGGCTCTACCCTCTATCGATGATATAGATTGGCTAATTGTGATGGGTGGGCCAATGGGTATTTATGATGAGGCAATTTATCCTTGGCTTGACGCAGAGAAAAAGTTTATAAAGCAAGCTATAGATAGCGGGAAAAAAGTTTTAGGTATTTGTTTGGGTGCTCAGATGATTGCTGATGTGCTGGGTGCCAAGGTCTACAAGGGGAAGCATAAAGAAATAGGGTGGTTTGATATTATGTGTTCTAGGGGTGTTAAAGACACACTCTTATCGTCGGTCATACCCGAGAAAACAACAGTCTTTCATTGGCACGGTGATACGTTTGATATTCCCGAAGGAGCGGTTGCTTTAGCAGCAAGTGAAGCCTGTAAAAATCAGGGGTTTATTTATGATGATCGTGTTATTGCATTTCAATTTCATTTAGAAACAACGCTTGAATCCGCTACTGCGCTAATTGAAAACTGTGGTAATGAGCTGGATGGATCTAAATATGTGCAGACAGCAGATGAGATGCTTGCTGATGTGCAACGGTTTACTAGTATTAATGAAGTGATGGTGGGAGTTTTGGAGGCATTAGAAGGATAATCTACTGGCGATTGGTACTATGCTTCAGCAATGGATACCGGCCTCCGCTGGTATGACGGTGGTAAGGCTCTCGGGAGATAAATAACTTCTGTAGTTTCGTGTATCAATTTGACATATAAAAAATACTCCTTTACAGTCCACGCCAATATTAAGCCTAGGGGTGGTTACTTACGTAACCTGAGATTCCGAAAGGAAAACCCTTAGAACCTGATCTGGATAATACCAGCGTAGGGACAGGCGATGCTCAACTCTATTCTGTGCAATTCA
>JAZGES010000148.1:0-9043 GCA_036478935.1 Thiotrichaceae bacterium | reverse complement strand
CTGACTGCGGCTCAAGCTAATACCCAAGTAGAATTTGATCGAGCTTTCAGAACTATTGTTCAAGAGCCTTCCTATCAAAATAAGAAAGTTTTGTTTATATCTGGGTTGAATGTCGATATCTCACCACAAGAAGGTCAATTATTCCCCCTAACCAAGTTTATTCCATGGGCGGCTTACATCAAAGATGAGCATGGAAATCATCAAACATGGGAACAGGCTGAACTCTATGAACAGCTACAAGCTCAATCTTCGAAAAACCCTGATCAAGTAGAGCTTGATACGATTATTGATATTATGGAGAGCTCGGAAGAGATTAAGTTGCCGTTTTAGATTCTGACCTACCTTCCGGTATTATAGAAGATTGGGTATTAGTTTTTCTATCTTATGATTAAGAAGTTGATAGCCTTTCTCGTTTAAGTGCAGCCAGTCAGAACTATAGGCAGGCTCAAGTCGTTAAACAGGGCGATTTTTTCCCTGCAACAAATACTTCCCGCCCTGCTCGCCTCGTTGCATAACAAAATAAGCATTCACCAATGAGCTACAAGCCGCATCTAAACGGTCATGTTCTTCACTTTGGTTACGTGCATATTGAGCAATAACCTTACAACCCATTTCATCTGCTGCCTGAGTAAATTTGCTAACGGTTGCAAATGCAAGGTATTGAGACTCAAGATTAACTAATGAATCCATATCTAAAATAATAATACGATCTACCACTGTGTTTGCTTGCTTGAATAACTCTCCAAAGGCTTGTCTATAGTTAGTAGATAGTCCTAACTCTTCATCAAAGCTAAACTGAGTGATTATCAATTTTCTATTACTAATGTCTTGCTCAATGTCCAAGCCGATCATTTCTAGCTTACGCATCATCTGATCTGTTTTTGTATTACTCACCAAAACAATGGTTTCACCACTTTTCATTCCTGCTTTTATCGCTTTTGCAGCCATAATCAGCCCTAAGCTTGTATCAGTAGTTTCCATTAGTCGAAAAGCCACTTCTGGCTTTTTAACCTGTTTAGTCTCAATCGGTTGCCTTTCTGTTTTTTGTACTATCGAGGCTAAGCACTTAGTGCTAGCAGGGCGAGTCACCGCTGAAACAGTAGCATTAACATAGCCTAGACGTGTTTCATTAACATTCTGCTGATCAATTCCGTCAATAACAAGGTTATGTACTTGAGGTATATTATTCTGTGATGGAGTAGCGAAATTAGTCTGTGTAGCAGTCATGTGGTTGTCCTTAGCGTAAAGCTTCTTCTTATGGTTATTATCTTTTTTGAAGATTATTCTTGCTGTTTATTTTAGCAATACTACTATCCTTATCGTTGCTTTATATCTACCTATAAAGGCCACTTATCGCATTTGTACCAGTTATCCTTGAAACGAAGCACTAGTGGTCTCAGTTGACCTGACAACTTAGAACCTTTGACCAAGCCATAACATCTGCTAACCTCGTAATCCAAAATACACAATACTATTTGCTCAATATGGAATACAACAGCCTATCCTTAATACCGCCGCTGCTGGCTATCATTCTAGCCATTATCAGCAAAGATGTTGTCCTGTCTCTCTTTACGGGTCTTTTTTCAGGTCATCTCATTATTAACCACTTTAACCCAGCAAGTGCATTTATTAGCTTATTCGATGCAATTGTTGCCCTATTTTCAGAAGGTTGGATTACCAAAACCCTGTTATTTGCTTTACTAGTTGGCTCTATCATTCGCCTCATTGTGGACAGTGGTGGTGTAGCAGGCTTTGTCGATTATCTCACTCGAAAAAAGAACCTGATCCGATCCAAACGAGGTGCGTTACTACTCGCCTACATCATCGGGTTACTCATCTTTATTGAATCATCCATCACCTCTTTAGTAGCAGGAACTGTCGCTCGCCCGTTGACTGATCGCTTTGGCGCATCCCGACAGAAACTTGCTTATGTTTGTGACTCAACTTCTGCACCTGTCTCGTCACTGTTAGCTTTCAATGGCTGGGGTGCTTTACTTATTGTTTTGATTACTGAACAGGTTGAATCTGGTGTTATTACAGGTCATCCGACTTCTTTGTTTTTACATTCCATTCCTTTTAATTTTTATGCCCTTGTTACTTTAGCCATTGTCTTATTCGTTATTTTGACCAATTGGAATATTGGTCCAATGAAGTATTATGAGCAGCTTGCTAAAAAATCATTAGAAAGCTCTTTCATAAACACATCCGTTCTAAAAACGTCTGCCATAAATACAAATGAAGATAACAATAATCAATCTGAAGCAGTGATAAGTAGCCCATTGAAAATGCTACTACCCTTGCTAATCATCATTGCAACCATACCCATAGCGCTTTATTTGAGCGGGAAAGGGAATATGTTAGAAGGCAGTGGTTCAACTGCTGTGTTCTATGCCGTGGTCACTAGCCTTCTTTTCACCTTTGGTTATTACATGCTAACCAGAACCATGAGCAAAAAAGACTTCTACGCCAGTTTTTACCAAGGCATTGGTGACATGCTACCCATTGTTCTTATCTTGATACTTGCGTTAGCCATTGGTAAAATCACCAACCAGCTAGGAACGGGGCAATACTTGGCATCAGTTACCGAAGGGTTTTTATTACCGGCTTATATACCTGTTATTACCTTTATACTTTCAGCACTTATCGCCTTTTCGACAGGAACCAGTTGGGGAACATTCTCCATTATGATGCCTATTGCCATTGGACTTGCTGTGGCTACAACTGGGGCGACAAGTAATACTGTACCGACTGAAGCAAACATACCCTTAGTAATAGGGGCTGTCGTATCAGGAGGAATTTTTGGTGATCACGCATCACCTATTTCAGACACCACGATTATTTCGTCATTAGCGGCTAAATGTGATCATATTGAACATGTTACATCACAGTTACCTTATGCTATTTTAGGTGCTGTATTGTCCATTGCACTGTTTGTCTTATTTGGGCTGATGAACTAAGGTAATTTGACGAAATCACCTAAACACACATAAAACATACTTAGAATAAAACCATATAGAACTGTATAAAACTATGAAACTACTAACACTCTTCAGCACACTTCTTATTCTCACCGCTTGTGGCAATCAAAACGGTGCCATTGAACTACAGTTTTCAGAACAAGAAGCGGGAGTTGAGCCTTATAAAACTCGGATGATCATCACCGATGATTTCTTGCGCATAGACGATGGTCCAGATAATAAGGATTTCATTCTGCTGGATCGTAAAGCTCGCAAAATCTCCAGTATCTCTTACGACAACCAACGTATTTTTGAAATTCCCTTCCGTGAAGTCACTCTAGAAAAACCAACAGACCTTGTTTGGGAATATAAAGCCATTAACGCTACAGATGCACCCACTATTGATGGCATTGTACCTACAGGGCATAGCTTTAGCGCAAACCAACAGACTTGCTTACAAACTATGGCTGCTCAAGGCTTACTTGAAAAAGCTCGTGTGGCATTAATGGAATATCAAACAATACTTGCTGGGGAGCATGCAGCCAACCTCAATAAAACCCCCAAAGGACAACGCTTAGCCTGTGACAGTGCGTTAAGCATTTTCCACCCAACTGACTCTTTAAAGCATGGTTTTCCTATTATTGAATGGGATTCGGCAGGTCATCGCCGTCAGCTTAGTAACTATACTGAAAATGCCGATATATCAGCTGATCTTTTTAAAATACCTGAAGACTTTAAGACCTTTTCTTTGAATTAAAAACTCTTCCTAATTCTAAACTCTCAGTCATACTTGTAAATTTATCCGATGAATCCGTAGGTTGTGCAAAGCGTCAGCGTGCGCAACAAGATGTGGCACGTTACGCACGTCGTCATTGCTGAAGCTTTAAGAATCGGCACTGTGCCTACCCTTGGATACCCGCCTTCGAGACTGTGAAGTATTCAGAAAAGTCCCCCTCTTTGTAAAGAGGGGTTAGGGGAGATTTAAAAAGGTTGGAAATAAACACTGAAATATCAGTATATTACTAACTTTCGTTAAATCCCCCTCAATCCCCCTTCAAAAAGGCGGAGGCTAAAAGCGAATACTTTCACAGTCTCCTTCGCGGGTATGACGGTGTTTAGTTAATTATCGGCGCGAAGCTACCAACCCCAGCAACCCACCAGCCACTAAAGACTCAACGACTATAATCCCAAACCAAGACAAAGCCAGTTCATAAGGCAATGGCATAAAAGAGAATGTTCCAAACCCTGCTCCTACTCCAACAGCGACTCCATAAAAAAGCCCATACAATAAGCCGGTTCCCACTCCTTTATTGGCTATTAGCAATACATAAATCGCTGTAAACATCGCCGCTGCAATAAGCACTACCAATGCATTAATGCCCATTTTCATCTCGGCCGGTGGTCGCCAGAGACTTGCGCTTTCCTCATACATTCCTTTTAACAAGTTGCCATGAAATAAAAAATCCATCGCCATCCATGCAATAAATACTGTCACTGTTCCTATCAATAGATTTTTCATAATTTCCTCAATTAATGGCTATAAAATATAATATAACCTACTTTATATAGTAGATTTTAGGGTTCTATATATAGGTTTAAGATCAAAGCTACTAAAAAAGCTATAAAGGCTATACTTTATTGAATAGATGTAAACTTGGATTAATAAATGCCTGCTTATCATGTCGAAAAATCTATCAAAATCAATGCGCCTCTTAGCAAAATAAAGTCCGTTATAACCGACTTTAGAGAGTGGCCTGCATGGTCGCCTTGGCTCATTTCAGACCCACCGCTCGCTTAACATTTTCAGAGAATCAAGGCGGTGCTGGTGCCAGCTATCCATGGAAAGGCAACTTGGTGGGTGAAGGCAGCATGACGACTACCGCTATTGGCACCAGCAAAGTAGATATGCTCTTACGTTTTATTACACCTTTAAATCTGAAGCTGTTGTGTATTTTGAATTCATAGAAGAAGATGATGCAACGCGAGTCGCGTTGGAACATGGATGGAAGCCTCCCTTTCTTTTTATTCTTCATGGTAAAGGATATGAAGCACTGGATTGGAATGGACTATGGTCGTGGTTTATCCATGCTAAAAGAGTATGTAGAAACGGGTACCGTTATCTCTCAAGTAGAAATAATGGGAGTCAACTCGATCCCTGTAACACCTTATATCGGCTTCTCAAAAACCTGCCAGCTAAAAGAAATAGGTGATGTTATGCTGGGTTGCTATCAACAACTAAATACCTTTCTGGTAGATAACAGTTTGCCCACCGATATTATACCTTTTGCCGTTTACGACTATCTGGACAAGGATACTCAGAAAGTTCATTTTACCGCAGCAGTGCCTGTGCCAGCCAACACGCCAGATAGCGACAGCCTTACTTATGGCGAACTGCCTGCTATGGAAGCATTACAAATCAATCATTTGGGACGACATACACACCTTGGTAATGCTTGGAGTACAGGCATGATCTATGCACGAAATAAAAAAATATAGTTGCAGAAGAAACCTATGGGGTTTGAATTCTACCCAAATAATCCTGAAGAAGTTGATGTAAGCGAGTTAGAGGCTCAGGTATTTCTACCGTTGAAATAGTAGCCGACACAAAGAAGTTAGCAGGCACTTGGCCTATACTCGTTATAAGGATTCTCTATAAATCCACTCTAAAGACTTGCGGGCAAAGGGATATGAAAGAAAAAGCTAATCACGTAACAAGTTGTATCAACTACACCCACTATAAACAATCCTATTTCAAGTGGCTGACAGGATTATTTTTTCTGTTATTTCTGATATCCGGCTGCGGTCAAAAAAACCAAGACAACGTAACTCAGTCTGTAGAAAAAGAAGTGTCATCTATTGATATTACAGGGGGTAATTCTGCTAGTGTAAGCGACGACCTCATTAAAGGCAGTGCAAGTGGACAAGGCAATGGCTCAACAATACATGATGCTATAGTTATCGAACCCTCTGCTGTAGTCGCACCAGAACCTCCAGTCGCTGCTCCAATGGAGACGCCCGTAAAAGTGGAGCCTTCCGTTTATACTCCCCCGACTAAAAAGGGAAATGTAAACAGCAAACCTATCCACAACAAACCTATCGGCAATATTCTATACAACCCACCTAAGAAAATGACGCTACATAATACCGAACGTATCGAAGTTAGAATCGGTCATGAGAAGTTAGCTGCTACGGGCTTAGTTGGTACTGGCGAGATCGTTCGTGATGAGCTACCCATCAGTGAAGTCATGTCAGTACGCTTATGTTGCGGCGACCCTGCCGAAGATCATCCTTTTGACATTATTGCCCTCAATCCAGATCGTCAGATAGTGGATAAAACCGGTTATACCCAATGGGCATTTAATGTAACTCCTAGAAAAAGTGGCAAGCAATTTTTAGACCTCAGTGTATCTGCTCACTATACCTACCCAAATGGTGAGACAAGAACCAAAGATAGCCCTGTTAAAACAGATCAAATTCTTATTAATGTGGATACCAAAAAAGAAACTCAAAACTGGTTTATCAATAACTGGAAATGGTTAAGCCTACTTCTCTTAGTACCATTACTGGTCTTTTATGTCATGCGTAACCTTAAAGCTAAAAAGAGAAAAGTCTCACGCTCAGGCAATGAAGCCATTTTTATAAGCTACCGAAGAAATGATAGCAGTGGTTACACCTTGGCTATTTACGAACAACTCAAAAGTACCTTTGGTGATGACCATGTATTTATGGATATGGACGATATTCCGCATGGAGAAGACTTTGTAGAACATCTTGAAAAGGTGCTTTCTACTGCCAATACCGTTCTGGTGATGATTGGAGATAATTGGTTAAACGCTGAGAATGCCAATGGTCGCAGGCTGGATGATCCTGAAGACTTTGTACGTTTAGAAATTGCCACTGCCTTGAAGCGAAAAGTACGTGTCATTCCGGTGCTTCTTAAAGATACAGCCATGCCTTCGAAAGAAGATTTGCCTGAAAACTTACAAGCATTGTCGAGAAGAAACGCGATCCGTATTCATGATGATCAGTTTGAAGCTAGTGTTAAGTTGTTAATTGAGGCTGTTGATGAATCATAGGATCAACAGGCTACTAATTAAATGTCTGTTATATAAATGTCTACGACGCAAACTGTTAGCAATATCTAGATAGTTAAGGGTAAATGAACAAATGAAACATGGTGAAAAGTTTAATACACTCACTCATTTTTTAGCAGCAGTAGTGGCTTTACCGGGCATTATTTATCTAATTTTTCTTGCAGTAGAAACAGCAGATCCTTGGAAAATAACTAGCGTTTCAATATACGGCGCAACATTATTTTCTCTATATTTATCATCAACGGTTTATCATGCACATAATGGTCGTTTTAAACTCTTTTTCCAAAAGTTAGACCATCTCTCAATATATTTACTAATTGCAGGCACTTATACTCCATTTATGTTAGTTACACTTCATGGTAAATGGGGATGGTCAATTCTAGGAATAGTGTGGGGATTGGCTGTTATTGGAATAGCCCTAGATACTATTCCAAAAAAGAAAACAGAAAAAGAAGATAAACGTATCCCTCAACTAATTATCTATTTATTAATGGGTTGGCTAATAGTAATTCCGTTCAATATTCTTTCTGATAACCTTCATAGTAACGGGCTGTATTTACTAGCTTTAGGTGGCCTCTTGTATACAGCAGGAATTATATTTTTTGTTTTAGACTATCGCCTAAAACATGCTCACGGAATTTGGCATTTATTTGTTGTGGGAGGTAGTGTTAGTCACTACTTTTCAATTTCAGCTTATGTTATTTAAATTAGACTGATACTTCGTTGTAATCAGGCATAGTATGGATGGCTGGAGCCATTAAGATTAGGTTACGAGGCAGAACCGTCGTAACCAGAGCTCAAGAAAGGGCGCTTACTCAACAACTAACAAACGAACCGCACAATACTTCACTTCAGCAATTTTTGCCTGTGGATCTAAAGCTGCATTGGTCAACACATTAGCTGCTGCCTCGAAGTAGCAAAAGGGCATAAACACAGTACCTACTGGTGAATGATCACCCAGCCTTACTTTTGCTTGAATACGACCACGACGAGTTTCTAGCATCAGCATTTCACCCTCTTCCAAACCTAATTTTAGGGCATCACGAGTATTAATAGATATCCAAGGCTCCGGCTCTAGCGCATCTAAAACGGTAGCACGACGTGTCATGCTGCCCGTATGCCAATGCTCTAGCTGTCTTCCTGTAATAAGAATAAATGGGTATTCCTCATCGGGTTGTTCATCAGGTGGAACGATATCAGCAGGCACTAATCGCGCACGACCTGTTTCGGTTGGATAGCCATCATGGAAGAGAACAGGCTCTCCTACGTCGCCTTCTTGTTCGCAAGGGTACGTGACACTTTCTTGCTCTAACCGTTCCCACGTTATACCGGCAATAGAATCCATACCTTGACGCATTTCATTAAAGATGTCTTTGGGGTTTTCGTAATGCCAGTCTAAACCTAAGCGACGTGCTATTTCTTGAGTAATCCACCAATCTTGTTGTGCTTCACCCGGTGGGGAAACTGCCTGCCGACCCATCTGTACGGTACGATCCGAGTTGATATACGTCCCTGTTTTTTCAGCATTAGCAGCGGCTGGAAGCACTACATCAGCATAAAATGCAGTTTCAGTAAGGAATAAATCTTGCACGATTAAATGCTCTAGATTAGCCAGACCAGCACGGGCATGTAACACATCAGGATCAGACATCGCAGGGTTTTCCCCTTGGATATACATACCTTTTATTGCACCATCGTAAGCATGATTCATCATTTCTACAGTGGTTAAACCTACCTTGCCATCCAGCTCATCGACATTCCACAGTGCCTTGAATCGTTGTTGTACATCCCTATCCGTAACGCTTTGATAATCAGGAAATACCATAGGAATCAAACCCACATCCGATGCGCCCTGAACATTATTTTGACCACGCAATGGGTGCAAGCCGGTACCGTCACGACCGATTTGTCCAGTGATCATGCAGAGTGAAATCAGGCAGCGCGCATTATCCGTACCATGTACATGCTGTGAAACACCCATTCCCCATAAGA
>JAZGES010000147.1:0-3495 GCA_036478935.1 Thiotrichaceae bacterium | reverse complement strand
ATAATCCAGACTAGGGATATCAAATGATTCATATTGCTCATTCAGAGGAACAAGTGTATAAGTTTCAGTATCGCCATCATTGTTAAATTTGATTTGACGAAAAATATACTCATCACCTAAATCTTTGGCAAAGACATAAGAGTCATTTCTTACCACACCTGTTGGATCAATAATAATAATACAATCTTTATCAAACTCAGGTTCCATACTGTCATCAATGGCTTGTAATGCAAACGGTTCAGATTCGGAACAATTACTGCCATCATTCATGTTTTGCTTAAAGGCGTCACCCTTAAGGGCATCTTGAATATTTATCTTTACTTCATGCATATCATTTAGGCTCGTTTTTACTAAATTCAGTGGCTGCTACGTGACGTTCTGGTTCATACCAGTGGAGCTTTTCATGTAGCTTAACTACATTACCGATAATGGTTAAGGTGGGCGCTCTAACACCAGAGGTTTTAACCAGTTCGGGTAAGTTAGCTACGGTTCCAATGTGCACTCTTTGGTTTCGAGTAGTACCCTGCTCTACCAAAGCGGCTGGCATATCACCGTTCATGCCATGTGCTTGTAGTTGTTCGCTGATGACTTTAATGCCGGTGAGTCCCATGTAGAAAACGATGGTGTGATTCGGTTGTACTAGTTGATCCCAGTTAAGATTGATACTACCGTCTTTTAAGTGTCCGGTGGCAAAGCTACAAGATTGAGCGTAATCACGGTGAGTTAAAGGAATGCCTGAGTAAGATGCACATCCAGAGGCGGCTGTTATGCCAGGGACTACTTGGAAAGGCACACCTTCTTCAGCCAGTGTTTCAATTTCTTCTCCACCACGACCAAAGATAAAGGGGTCTCCTCCCTTTAAGCGCAATACACGCTTACCTTCTTTGGCTAAATTAACCAACAAGTCATTAATCTTATCTTGAGGCACAGCGTGGTTATCTTTTTCTTTTCCAACATAGATACGATCCGCATTGCGGTTGGCCATATCCAATATAGTTTTAGAAACTAGGCGATCGTAAACCATCACATCGGCTTGTTGCATGAGGCGTACGGCTTTGAATGTGAGCAGATCAGGGTCACCAGGGCCGGCACCCACTAGATAGACTTCTCCCATTTTGGACTGCCCATTACCCTCTTCAATGAGGTTGTCGAGTAGCTTTCGAGCATCGTCAATTTGACCGGCATACACTAGTTCAGCAAAAGGTCCTTTTAGAGCATTTTCCCAAAACTGTTTTCGTAGTTCTGTTGTGTCGAAGTGCTTTTTAACAGCATCGCGGTATTCTTCTGTGATAGCCGCTAGTTGACCACAGCTTGAAGGAATCATGGTTTCCAGCTTCATGCGTAGTTGTCTAGCCAGAACAGGCGAAGCTCCACCTGTAGAAACAGCAATGGTCACCGGTGAACGATCAACTATTGAAGGCACGATATAGCTACATAATTCTGGGTTATCGACTACATTGACTAATGTCTGTTGAGCATGAGCAAGCTCTCCGATACGAGTATTAAGTGCGCTGTCGCTAGTGGCTGCAACAACCAGTAGTCTATCGTCAATATCAGTATCTTGAAATTCTCGTTGCTGATAATTGATGAGTTTGTCATCTACATATTGTTGTAGATTAGGGGTGATCGCAGGTGATATCAGTGTGATATTACTGCCAGCATTAATTAGGTTTTCAACTTTTCTCTCAGCAACACTACCGCCGCCAATAACACTGACAGGACGATCTTTAAGATTTAAAAAGGCTGGATAATGATCCATTATTTACGTTTCCGTTTTTTTCTACTGACATATTTGACGATTCCCTGCACGATTTCACTGTAGGGAAGGTTTTCAATACTGCCATGGGTTTGCAAGGCAACATTGACTATTTCATAGATATTTTCAGCTTGCTGGTTAGCTTCACGTTCAGGGAAAAGTATTTTCTCTAATTGTAAACAACCGCCTGCTTGTACTTGTAATTCCTTATTATGCGGCATAGGACCTTCAACGGTGATCACTTTGAGTGAAAAACGTGCATTTTGACGCATGGTATTAAGAAATTGTGTGCAGTTTGTTAATGCCGATTTAGACTTGCAGCCGACTGCTTCTCTCGTTGCTATATTTTTTCGATCCTGCTTTTCACAAGCACACCGCCGATTGGTGATGGCTTTTTCAAAAACGCAGCGATCACTGTTTACAGTGCTGTAAACCGCTCTGTAGGCATCTTCATCCATATCTGACTAGATCGATAGAGCAAGAAAGAACATGTTATTTTTCCCACTCCATCACTACTTTCTCTTCACGCTTTTCCATGAGTATTTCTTCTGCGGCAAGCTGGTTGACGGCATGTAACATTTTAACGGTCACTCCGCTATCTAACGGAAGCGCTTTTCGTAAATCTCGTGAAAGTGTTCTTGCTTCACGGTACTCTTCAAAGGAATCTTGGAAATCCAGGTTTTTTATTAGCTCAGTAGGTTGAGTGATTTTAAAAACATAATAAGGCATGTGAAACTTCTCGTTTAAATTCAAGTGTGAAATGGTATGTGGTAAGACCATTATGACACCAATTAGGCTATTAATAGTTCAACCCGTTCTAAAATAGGGGTTGTTAAAGGTTCTAGGCGGCGACGCATTACAGTGCCGACAGAATCATTCCCTGAAAATATGGGGATTAAAGTATCTTCTCCAAGTTGCGCTAGCATTAAAGTTGCATTTAACAGCGGCAGGTGACTTTTATCTAGCGCCACTATGACTTGGTTCAGCTTATCAGGACATTCATCTTCCCCTAAACAAAGCTGATTAGCACGATCACAAGCAAGTTGTATTTCTCTTACGCCGCGCCCTTCAGGAAAAGGCAGTGGAATATTTTTATCAATAGCAATAAACAAATAAGTAACCACATCCTGATCAACAGGCTTGTATAACGATTGCTTGAGTGTCTGTAACCATTTTTGCCCATCGGCAGACAGTAGTTCACAAAGTTGTAATGCGTAGGGGTTTTCATTTTCAATAGCATCACTAAGATTTGATTTAACACCAGAGAATACTGGATGTTGCTGTGTGTCTAAAGGAATGTTCTGTTTAGAATGTAGGAAGCCGACATAATAAGGATTTTTTCGTTTAGCTCGGTTCCACAAACTTGCTTTCTGTTTTTCGTCAATTAGGTCGCCTTGCAAGCAAAGCTGGACTGTTTCAACTACATTTTTTTGCTGCTCTTCAAAGGGTAAAAATTCAAGCAAGTATTCTGCCAGTTCTTTCCCCAGCTCTCCTGTTACCACATCTGGATAGTGTAATAGCCTTCGAGCAACCTCAGTAGTGGGGTTGGCCCACCATGCGTGTGTACCTTGTTCATGGTTAAGCGTGGGTGCGTGAACCATGGCAACAATCGCTTCTGGCTCACCCAGTAAAAGCATATGCTCTAACGTATTGTCCGTATGCCCCATTCTCGTCCAGCGTTTTATGAAAATAGGATAACCACCGGGTGACCCGGTTACCTTTAGTGAAATTAACTCACG
>JAZGES010000146.1:0-12946 GCA_036478935.1 Thiotrichaceae bacterium | reverse complement strand
GTTCTCATTTCGGATATCGTCATCGAACAAGTCGCGATGTTTGTTAAACTCATTAATATCTTGCTGAGTAAAATATAAACGACCTGGGTCAAGCTCTTTTAAGTAACTTGCCAGTATTTTATGTGAGAAATTATTATCAAGTTGATAGTCTTTGTAGTGAAACTGTTCTAATAGTTCGTCGATCACTTTTAATTCTGAAGAATGCGCTTCAACTTGTTGATCAGTCGCTGTTTCAGCTTTAGTGGGAGGAGTTTCAGAAAGACTGGATGAGTGCGTCTTTCCATAGCAACTAGATAATCCTACTAGGGTAAGGAATGCACCAAAGACTAATATACTTGTACGTTTTATCATTATATTTACTACTACTTTATGGGGAGTATTCGAACTGCTCATACACTAGAGATAGCCTATAATTCTAGGATACTGCTAAATTCTGTGATATTCATCAAATAATCTAGGATACCGATTATACCTATAACTAGGTCTTCATCCTGCTTTATTCTATAAAAGGTTAAACTTTTCATCTAACATACGCATTTTTACGAATATAAGATGAACTTCGAAATAAGAGGTTGGTTTCAGCTGATAATCACTTCGTATTGATTTTACAAACTTCAGCTTCAGTTTTAGCTCCTGATTTTTTTAACAAGACCACTATGTCATTGTTCCCTACTTCCACTGCTTCACTCAATGGAACCCTATTTTTACTAGTATTTACGCAGCTACCCGGCGAGTCTGCATTATAAACCACATTGGGATTGGCACCATTATTTAATAGCGCTTCAACTGTATCTACCTGTTGCTCAGCTATTGCCTGTAATAAAGGGTAAGTTACTTCATAATCAGAAATGTCGGCATTTGCTCCTCGCAACATTAATAACTCAACGACTTGTGCACTAGCTTGCTTAACCGCTTGTATTATGGGGTAATCAACCATACTAGTTGACTCACCGTTGCTGTTAGGATCAGCCCCGTGATCTAGTAAGAGCATTAACATCGCCACATCACCTAATGCGTAATTCAGCATATTTTGCCCTGCATTGGTGGAATACTTTGCGCTAGCACCTTTCTCCAATAGAGTTTTAGCAATCGAATGACTACCACCTCTTACTGCAAAATATAAAGGTGTACCAAAGTTTTGATCAAGTTCATAATCAACTCGCGCACCTTTCTTTAGTAACGCATCTACACTTTCAGGATCCTTCTCTTCTACTGCCCCAATCAGAGCTCTTCCGAGCAAATCATCTTTAATTTTTTTAGTTTCCGGCTGGGTAAGATTTTCTTTGTCTTGTTCAAGTAGCCACAAACCAATGTCTACTAGACCTTTTGATGTGGCATAAGATAACAATGATTCACTTTTAACTTGAGTAGCCTGCGGCGATCCATTAATACTATTACCCGTTACTTCTGTAGTCTCCGTACTAGCTTTAGAGACGCCATTAGAAACAACTGTGATCGCTTTACCCAGATGAGAGCTCATGCCCAATGATTTAATTAACGCCTCATCATCTGTCTCAAAGTGAATATCAGCCCCGTTCTTAACTAAAGCCTTAACTTCTGCTAAATTGTTGTTAGCCACGGCTTTAAGTAACTGTTTATTGAGGTTATCCGATCCTGGTGTCCCTTTTTTAACAACCACTATAGTATCTGATTCAGCTGATTTAGAGGTTTGATTAACTCGACATTCCTCTAGTAGCTTTGTACGCGAATCTGTTTCGTTTTCTGCCACCCATTGATGAGCGGTCAAACACCAGTCGTATTGACCTTTATAATCCGCGCTCCATCGTAAACCAGTAAACCCACAACCTTCATCCACTGACTGCCAATACTGTGAAATGGCGACGAGTACATAATCAGAACAAAAATCTTTATCCGCAGCATGTGTTGTCATGCCTGGTAGTAAAACCAGGTATGACAGTAGTGCAAATTTTTTCATGTCATATTCCAATAAAGTTTTCATAATTTGGGGTAAACAATACGAATCTCTTGTATTACAAACCTGAAACGAATAAAACTACAAACATTACAGGTATCTGTATCGGCAATAAAAGTCTCAGCTATTAACACATAGACTCACACCCTACACAATAGTTCTACTTTGAGAAAATTCAATGGTAACTACTCAGCAGGAACAAACACCTGCAACCAATAACAATTCACTGCTTTCGCCCTCACTTGAACAAATTAAGTGTCATAAACCAACCTAAATTGACTATAATATAATCAAAAAATGAACATTCATTCTTTAAATATAAATGTTCATATAATGTTCAGCCTGATTATTGTTTAATCACTCAGAATCATTTTTGTACCACTATTGAGTAGCAATTAATAGCTACTAATCATTTTGTATACACAACTGATATTTTTTTGGAGCGTTAATAATAAAGCGCACCTCAATTCAAACCCGAATCAACTAGTGATTGTAACACCCAAAGTATCAGAGAATACTAATGCTACTGTCATTTGAGTAAAGTGATTCACAGGGCCTAAAAAACAAACAACAAAAATAAGAGAGAGATAATGAATGCACCTGCAACAGTAGATCAATCTACAGACATACTTGATAGCATCATCAATGAAATGACTATCAACTACCTTGATCAATTTCATGAGGAGCAGCACCCTACTGATATTTATCGCAAGATAATTGATGAAATCGAACGCACACTCTTCTCAAGTACTATGAAATACACCTTTGGCAATCAATCTAAAGCAGCTGTATACCTTGGTATAAACCGTGCAACATTACGTACAAAGCTTAAGCGTCACGGACTTATGTAATAGTACTTTTTCATATAACTTGGCTTCAATTAGCCGAGTTATATGAATCAAATATCGGCTAGGTTTCACTTCAACTAATTCACTAATTTACTAATTTACTTAGCTTTCTGATTCTCCCCATTCTCACACCTTCTTGTGACGAAAAAGAAAACCAAATAGATGCCGCCTTTCCATAAATAGCTCCTTTTGAAAGGTCTCCCCAAGATCGGCTATCATTACTGTGATCTCGGTTATCCCCCATCACAAAATAACTATCTTCGTTCACTATTCTTTTTACCCTTCTTTCCTTACTTGTTCTTACATTGTTATTTGCTAAAACATAGGGTTCTACCAGTTGAGTACTGTTTACTTCAACTTTTCCTTTCTGAATAACCACTTCATCACCAGCAGCAGCAACCATGCGTTTGGTGAAGTAAGTAGTTGGGTCAAGAGGGTATTTAAAAACAAGAATATCCCCTTGCTGTGGCTTTTCATCAAAATAAGCCCAAGTATCCACAATAATGTAGTCATTAGGCAACAAGGTGTTTGCCATTGACCTAGAAGGTAAATGAAACGTCTCGTAACCAAACAGTGTTGCTCGGAAATGAATGGTCAATCCAATCAGTGAAACAAAAATTAAAGAAAATAATAGGTATAAAAAGCCATTTTGGCTGGGCATTAATTGAGATGCGTTATTACGTCGCGCACTGATAAAAACAAACGGGATAAGAAGTAGATAGGATAACACTAGTCCTCCCCAAATCAACCAGATACCCCAAGGCTCTAATATTAACCGCGACCAAGCCATAAAAAAGACAAAGCCTAATAGAGCTAAAGGAATGATTAATGCAGTCCAAAGTTTTCCTGCATATAAAAAGCCCAAGCCTGGAACCAATAAATGCATACCTACTGCTATGGTACCGTATCGTTTTTTAAGCAATCAAATACTCCATGAAGTTCAACCTAAAATCTTCAGTTAAATAGCCTATAGAGTGATTCATTTGAGCTGAGTGGCGTAGTAAAAAAAGGAATTAATGGTTAATCCTTAATAAGTTTTTTTACATAGTCAATCAGTTCAAAGGGAGTGCTCTATAGGCTGTAGCGCCTTCACTCTATAAGTGAAAGCTGTTAAGTACTCTTTTTCAAATACTATCATTAGCTTATTCATAGTTTGAAGCGCTTAACTGAGGATTCTAGGTTCAACCTAGAAAACTCTGTTGAGCGCGAAAACTAAATACCCATCGCCTTTTTTATGATTTCATTTTTTACGGGAGCTAGTTTATCGATGAAATTCAGGCCGAAGTTTCGACCTGCTTTTACAAAAGGCATGCTATGTCCAAATAACATTTTGAAACCTTCCATTGCCTTTTGTGTCAACAGATTGTCACCTTTACGAGCGCGCTCATATTGTCGTAAGAGGGAATGGCTACCCGCAGAGCGAGTAGAGCTGGAAAGTACATTCGCTAACTCAACTGCATCTTTGATGCCCAAATTAACACCCTGGCCGGCTAATGGATGAATAGTATGTGCAGCATCTCCAATTAACGCAATATGGGGCAGAACATAATGTTCGGCATGACGACCTATCAAAGGAAAAGCAGCTCTCTTGCTCACTATTTTTATGTCTCCAAGATGATGATCAAAAGCATCAGCTATTGCCTGATTAAAGGTCAGTTCATCCATTGCTAAATAATAAGCCGCTTTATCAGAAGGCAGTGTCCAAACAATTGAGCAACTACCGTCGGATAGAGGCAATAAAGCTAGTGGGCCTGAAGGGAGAAAACGTTGCCAAGCGGTATTTTGATGGCTATGTTCTGTTTGCACTATGGCAACAAGACCTTGCTGCGCATAATCATTTTGGTTAAGAGTAATACTCGCTAAGGTACGAACTTTAGAGTTTGCCCCATCAGCCCCCACTAATAAATCAGCAGCAAGTATTAAACCCGTATCCAATACAACAACAGCGCTGTCATCAATGATCTCATAGCTGACAAGTGAAGCCGGTGTTATAAGCTCAATATTAGACTCTTTCCCCATCACTTCAAGCAAGGCCAATTGCACTACCTTATTCTCAATAATACATCCAAGATTTGGCTCACCTAACTCAGCCGCATCAAAGTGTATCTTGCCGTCACCCGTTCCATCCCAAACATGCATTGCATCATAGGGAGAGACTCTCATGTCCTGCATGTGATCCCATGCCCCTATTTCTGTGAAAGCTCGTTGCGAAGCACGACTAATAGCAGAAACACGTAACTCGGCAGGATCATCAACAGAAAAAGATGCGGGAAGATAAGTCTCAACCACCGCAACTTTGCGACCTTGTTGTGCCAACAAGCAAGCTAATGTAGCGCCCACCATACCCGCGCCATTGATAATGACATCGTAATGCTGGTTAATAGCTTGTTGAGTGGATTTTTGAGTAGTTTGTTGAGTTGCAGACATCACAGTTCCTATACACAGTTACTATAATAAACGAACCTTAAGCACACCTTCAATAGCCAACAATGCAGTCACACTGTCATCGCTTAATTTCGAATCAACATCCATCAATGTGTATGCCAAATCTCCACGAGAATCGTTAACCATATGATGTATATTCGCAGAAGAGTTTCCAAGCACACTTGAGATTTGACTTACCATGTCCGGGCTATTTTTATGCACTATTGCAACTCTGCATTCTCCCGCTCTGGGTAATTTCACATCGGGCATATTCACTGAGTTCTTAATCACACCATTCTCGATGTAATCTCGAACTTGTACCGCAACCATAGTGGCACAATTTTCTTCCGCTTCTGTAGTTGATGCGCCTAAATGAGGCAATGCAATAACGCCTTTCGCGCCTTTAATCGTGTTCGATGGGAAATCACAGACATAAGAATGTAGTTTGCCTTGTTGAATAGCGTCTACAACCGCCTCATCATTGACAATGCCATCACGCGCAAAATTCAATACAATCGCATTATCCTTCATGCCTTTGATGCTATCAGCATTGATCAGGTCTTTAGTGCTATCAAGTAGTGGCACATGAAAAGTAATGAAATCAGACTGAGCTAACAGCTCTTCAATGGTATCAACAGGCTCTACATCAGACGATAATTGCCATGCATATTTGATCTGAATACGAGGATCATAACCTATAACATTCATGCCCAAAGCTTTAGCCGCATTAGCAATTTTCACACCAATAGCACCCAAACCAACAACACCTAAGGTACGACCAGGCAGCTCAAAACCACCATACATCTTCTTACCCGCTTCTACTTGTTTATGTAGTTCGGCATCTTCACCCTCTAAATCATCTACATACTCTTTTGCAGCTACTAGATTGCGACAAGCCATTAACATTCCAGCTATAACCAGCTCTTTAACGGCATTAGAATTAGCACCCGGAGCATTGAAAACTACTACACCTTGTTCACTCATCTTGTCTATCGGGATGTTATTGGTACCTGCACCTGCACGACCTACTGCAAGTAAAGAATTAGGGATATCCATATCATGCATTTTGTAAGAACGTAGCAAAATTGCATCTGGATTCTGCTCTTCTTCAGTGATGGCGTAGTTATCTTCTGGCAATAAGGCCAAGCCTTTATCAGAAATATTGTTCAGTATGAGAATTTTGTTAGTCATTGATAAATCCGTTTATTTATAGTTATTTATTATGATTACTTTCGAACTCTTGCATAAAGGAGATTAACGCATCAACACCCTCTTCTGGCATGGCGTTATAAATACTCGCACGCATACCGCCTACCGAGCGATGTCCTTTTAGTGTGATCAAGCCTTTATCAGCAGCTTGAGCTAAGAAATCAGCATCAAGACCTGCATCCTTTAGAGTGAAAGGAATATTCATCCATGAACGATATTCAACGTCTACAGGGCTATTATAAAAAGAAGAGCCATCAATCATGGCATAAAGCTTGCTCGCTTTACGTTCATTGATTTCAGCAATAGCCGACATACCACCGATTTGCTTAATCCACTGAAAAACCAAGCCAGCAAGGTACCAGCCATAAGTAGGTGGAGTGTTGTACATAGAGTCGTTATTAGCATGTGTCGCATATTGGAACATGGCAGGCGTGCCTTCAATTGCATCACCAATTAAATCTTGACGAATAATGACTAAGGTTAAACCTGCAGGGCCGATGTTTTTCTGTGCACCGGCATAGATCAAACCAAACTTAGAAACATCAATGGGTCGAGATAAAATAGTTGAAGACATATCAGCCACTAACGGCACATCGCCAGTTTCAGGAACCCAACCAAACTCAACACCACCAATGGTTTCATTTGGCGTGTAATGCACATAACTAGCTTCGGGATCTAATGTCCATGTATCAAAAGCCGGTACGGTTGTGAAGCTTGTATCTTCTGAAGAAGCCACCACATTGATTTCACCAAAACGTTTGGCTTCAGCAATAGCTTTCTTAGACCAAGCACCTGTGTTGACATAATCAGCTTTGCGTTTGCTGTCAGCAGCGCCAAACAAATTCATTGGTATCATAGAGAACTGACTACTAGCACCACCCTGTAAGAACAGAACTTTATAGTTATCAGGAATCTCCATTACCTCGCGCAAATTAGCTTCTGCTTGCGCCGCGATAGACATATATTCTTTACCACGATGGCTCATTTCCATCACCGACATGCCACTGTCTTTCCAGTCCAGCATCTCATCTTGTGCTTGTTTTAGTACCGCACTGGGTAACATTGCAGGTCCTGCACTAAAGTTGTATTGTCGAGCCATGTGTCTTCATCTCCTTGAGTTGAACTTGGTTGGGTTGAATGTAAAGTGTCGCACATCATAACACCATAAAAGCTAGGGTTAAAAGCACTCACGAACCAGAACAGATAATCCATATCAGGTTATGGATCAAGTGATCAAAATAAAGATTCTAAAGGGGAATTAAAGCAGTTGTAGTGATGCTATGATGAATGTTTTGGACAGAAAAGATATTTTAGCAGATGAAAAAGATGCTCTACAGAATACTATTCATATGGCTTTTTAAAGCAATTATCTCATTCATCAAACGAAAGTTTTTTAAACGATAAATATTGCTTTATAACCACTGATTCAGTTGAGTTGAACTTCCTCATTTGAGAAACCGCTCATACTTTATTAGAGTTTCTTTAGAAAGGAACTTATTTGTGAGAGCTAATCTTTGAATTCTGTTTGTAAGGTCGAATTCATTCGACGCGTATTAGTACCTTTGAGCACAGGCCGAATGAATTCGACCCTACAGAAATCCAAATCAGGGGTTATTAGTAACTAAAAAGGTGGATATTTCGACAGCCTATGAAACTAGCCGAGAACTAATCCCCTCGCTTCTCCGCTTCTGACCACTGAGAATAAGGATAACGAGCCAACCGCATATTATAATAACGCTCGTGATGCGATACTTCTTTGCTAACCCATTTCGGCAACTCAACCCGCTCATCTTCACTTTCTAACTCAACTTCAGCCACAATCAAGCCTGCATTATCACCTGCAAACACGTCTATTTCCCATAGCATGCCTGCATAATTCACTAAGTAGCGTTCTTTTTGGATTTGGGGTTTTTTACAGAGGGTATCTAGCAGTTCAGTGGCTTCGTCTACCGGAATACTATACTCATATTCCGCACGTGAAATACCAACAGTCATGCTTTTAATATTAATATTAGCGGATTGATCTTCAATTCTAATACGCACAGAGGATTGTTCGTTATTACACAAATAGCCTTGGTGCATATGGATTGTTTTATGAGATAGTAACTTCCATGCATCAGAACTGAGTAGATATTTACGCTCTATTTCCTGTCCCATAATGAGATTAAGACCTAATTAGTACTTGAGCAGCACAGAACCCCAAGTGAAGCCTCCACCGAACCCTTCTAGTAAAAGCGTTTCACCTTTCTTAATTCGTCCATCACGAACAGCAGTATCAAGTGCAAGAGGAATTGAAGCGCCTGAAGTATTACCATGCTCATCAACCGTGATAACCACGTGATCAGTAGATAGCTTCAATTTCTTTGCAGTAGCATTAATAATACGGATATTAGCTTGATGTGGAACCAACCAATCCACATCCGATTTTTGCATATCATTAGCAGCCAGAGTTTCATCAACAATTCGACCTAAAGTCTTCACTGCCATTCTAAAGACTTCATTACCTTTCATGGTGATATGGGCTTCACTCTTTAGACTGTCATAGCCTTTAGAAATACCCGCATCAACTTTTAATAAGTCTTCGTAAGCTCCATCAGCGTGTAAATGTGACGATAAAATTCCGGGCTCTTCACTAGCTTCTAAAATGACCGCGCCAGCGCCATCACCAAATAAAATACAAGTACCGCGATCAGTCCAATCGACAATTTTTGAGAGTGTTTCAGCACCGATAACCAATGCACATTTATGTGAACCACTTTTAACAAATTTATCTGCTGTAGCCAGGGCATATACGAAGCCAGTACATACAGCTTGTATGTCAAATGCTGTAGCGCCATGATTTTCTAGTCGCTTTTGTAACAAACAGGCAGTACTTGGGAAAATTAGATCAGGAGTAGTTGTAGCAATAATGATGAGATCAATATCTTTAGCCGTTTTACCCGCCATTTCCATTGCATTCAGTGCAGCTTTTTCGGCTAGATCACAGGTGGTTTCATCAACAACAATATGGCGTTTTTTAATACCCGTACGTTCAATAATCCACTCATCTGAGGTATCGACCATCTTTTCCAAATCTTGATTAGATAGGATTTTTTCTGGTAAATAACTGCCCGTTCCGGTGATACGTGAATACATATGATCTTCCGTTATTAAATTTATTAGTGTTGTTTATCCAGCATTTTCTCTAACTGATTTTTTATAGTCTCTGGCACTTTCGAAATAGCTTCTGAGCGCGCAATACTGATAGCATTAGCATAACCAACACTATCCATACCGCCGTGACTCTTGATCACAGTTCCCTGCAAGCCAAGAAAACTAGCACCGTTATAGCGCCTAGGATCAAATCGATTACCAAATGCTTTTAAAACGGGCAGAGAAAGTAGAGCAGCCATTTTTGAAAATATGCTTTTCTTAAACTCTGCTTTTAATTCTTGAGTTAGCATCCTTGCCAACCCTTCAATAGTCTTCAGTGTAACATTACCGACAAAACCATCACAGACTATGACATCGACATCACCATGGAAAATATCATCACCTTCCACGTAACCAATATAGTTAAGGCCTTTGGCTTCACGTAATAAAACATCGGTTTCTTTAACTTGTTCATTACCTTTTATGGCTTCTTGCCCTACGTTTAACAGCCCTACTTTAGATGCGCCATTTTTATCAATGGACTCCGCTAGAATAGATCCCATTATGGCAAATTGATAGAGGTGAATGGCTTTACAGTCTACGTTAGCACCTAGGTCTAGGATATGGGTATGGCCTGTTGAGGTGGGCATAGCAGTACAAATAGCAGGTCGATCAACTCCCGGTATCATCTTTAAGACAAAACGTGCGGTAGCCATTAAGGCGCCGGTATTACCCGCACTTACCATTGCATCAACCTTATCTTCTTTAAGAAGGTTGATAGCTACACGCATGGAGGAGTCTTTCTTCTTTCTTAAGGCAATCGCAGGTGGCTCACCCATATCAACTTGCTGTGACGCATGATGCACTAGCAGTCTTTCGTTTGCTTCAGACTTACACTCAGCCAACTGCTCATGGATTTGAGTTTCATCACCCACTAAGGTGAGAATGATATCGTCGTGTTTTTTTAAAGCCTCAAGTGCTGCTGGAACCACCACGGATAGACCATGGTCGCCTCCCATAGCATCAAGACTAATGCGAATGACTGAGTTCATTCAAGCTCCCTAAATAAGAAGTAAAAGCAGAAGTTGCCCGTTAATACTAGTTGAAACGAATATTGCTATTCAACTGCGGATTCAGGTTAGCACAAACAAAAATCGCGGGACAATGCCCGCGATTTTTAACTAATACGTATAAATTAGTTATGACTTATTCGTCATCCGTATCATCAGCTTCTTCTTCAACTGCTGAAGCAATTATTTGACGGCCACGGTAAAAACCGTCTGCTGTCATATGGTGACGTAGATGAGTTTCGCCAGATGTTGAATCTACAGAAAGTGTAGGCTCACTTAAACTATCGTGTGAACGACGCTGTCCGCGTCTTGAACGTGTTACTTTACTCTTCTGAACTGCCATTGTATTACTCCAAATCTTTCAAGTTTTTCAGTGTTGCAAAAGGATTCTCTTCACCATCGGAATCGCTATCCTCTTCAACTAAATCTATTTCATCTTCCGGTAACGCCTCAATATAGGGACGCCCTGCATCACACTCTTCATGCATTGTTGAGAGTGGCAATGCAAGCAATATTTCGTCTTCAATAAAGTCCTGAAGAAATAATCGCTCTTCTTCTACAAGATAGGATTCATAACCTTCTTGTTGTACTCGCTCTGCTTGCTCGTCAGTTATCACTAATATGACATGGATATCAGCAGATATCGTGTAACCTAGCTTTGATAAACAACGCTGGCACGACAGATCAAGCTGCGTATCTAGTTCACCAGTAATAAGAGGCAAGCCTCTTTCGCTACGGTCAAAATCTAATTTAACCTTAACTTCAGCCGTTTCATCTTTATCTGAACAGAGTAATTCTTGTATGCGGGGTAACCGTGATAACGGTATAGTACCCACCAAGCTTTTACGTTGTTCAACCAGCCGAAACGGATTGACCTCTACTGGCAACCTATTAAACATAGGCGGCGCATTATAGAGATATATAGGTGGGTAGTAAAGGGTAAGATAGCATTTTAAATGCTAAGGGACGGCGCAACAATAAACCCACCAATTATTACGCTGAATTTTTGCTTCTGATCAAATGATCTCAATACTTAGTTGAGCTTTAGCGAAACTTAGAAGCTTCAGCAGGCGCATAGTAATTCTCTGCAACGATTTGAGATCATTTGAACAGGAGTAAAAAGACAAGTAGGAATGTTGGATTTATTATTGTGCCGTCCCTAAGAATACCGCTCAATGGCGGTATCTATATTTATTACTTAAATCAGGGAGATTTCCTACTTCATAGAAACTTTAGTTTCTTTCTTCTCATTCAAAACAACTTTAACAGCACGGCAACAACCGGTTAACTCTTCGCCATTAAACTTAGTAGTTACTTTATAAGGTACACGTAGTCCACTCAATGTGTCATAGCAACGCTTAGAGTAAGCATACTTAATCGTCATTTCTAAATTATTACGACCCTTCTTACCTTCTAATACTGTTTTTAAAGCAGTATTCCAACGATTTTTATCTTGTTTCTTTTTAGTGATCGGTAGACCTGTCTCATATTCACCTTTCAAGACTTCCATCCACTTAGGATGAACATCTACTTTCCAATAGGGGGATTTGTTACCACAACGTAGCACCCATTCTTCCCGAGGCGCTGCTACTTGGTCTTTAAGATCACTCTGACCTTCTTTAGACTCAGATACGTCAACTGCGGAGACTTCTCCTTTTTCAGTGACAATTTCTTTTTCAGCTAATTTTTCAACTGAATCCACTACACCTGTTGCACTTGCTTTTTCTTCTGCTGTTGATTCTATAGCTACTTTTTCTATGCTAGCGGCTACGGGGCTTTGCCCTGCATCTAAATAATACTTACTAACCCAACCGGTAAGCCCTTTCCACTTAATCAATACCCAGCGTGTCTTGCCTAACGTGGTTTCATCACCTAATAGCTCAATTCCTTTTCCATCAAATGGAATAGTGGTAACGATCTCATTACCAACCCCTGCTCCAGCACGAACATTTAAATTATCATTTTTCTTAACGTGCGACACATTGAATAACGTAGTTTTAGCCCCTGCTTCAACTTGTATATTTGCTAAAGCCGGCTGCATTGATAAAGCGCCCAATACCAAAGTGGATGCTAATACTATGTATTTTCCTTTTATTAGAATCACTTTCATACTCCTTTCTAAGTTAATTTTATATATTTTAGTATATTATAGAGTATTTATGATGTGATTTCTAGATTAATGCTAATTTTGAGTAATTTTCCTTCTCCATTAAAAAAGCCTCAGTACCATAACAGTATTGAGGCTTTTAGCGTTTGGGTACAACACTGAGTATTCAACTCATTGTTGTATCTGATTTTAGCCGCTTTAAAATGACTAAAACCAAGCTAGA
>JAZGES010000145.1:0-6025 GCA_036478935.1 Thiotrichaceae bacterium | reverse complement strand
TGGAAAGAATCAGGAGGAAAGCTGTTTGTAGCCTTCTCCGCACCGCGACATTACAACTGGATAGGAAGCTGGGGGATCAAGGAATACATAACCCAAAATCCTGATGTAGCACCAAAGTATAGAGGCTTAATGTATTTCCAAAGAAACGAACGTTGTTGGTGGTATGGTTGCGCAACAACAGGTATAGCTCGGCATAGCAAACCGAAGTTTAATCCTGGAGCCAGAGTGATGGCACAACGATTTAAGCCTTTTAGAGTTGCTCAAGAGATTGTTATTCAAGAGACACAGGAAAGTTTTACAGATTATTAGTGTTTGTGAGTTAATGTGATTCCAGTTAAGAAGAATTTAAATCACGTAGTCACAGAGTAAATAAAGTTTAGCTCTGTGACTACGTGATTAATATATAATAGTAGTAGGTGTTGTCTTTCCCGCGTAGGCGGGAATCCATCTGTCAGAATGGCACTTTGTACTAACATGGATACCTGACTACGCAGGGTAGGATGATGATGATTTTAGTACGCAATTAACTCTTAGGGCTATCAATATGACATTATTTAAATGAAGACTTGGTAAGTTAAACATCTCTTCCACCATCAAGAAAGTCTTGATATTTTTTCAAATCAGCCCATTTGCCTTTATCAGCTAAACCCGCTTGTTCTGCCCATGTGGAAGGGTTTGCTATTTGGAAGCTTGAGCCTGCGACATCTAGTATCCCTTGTAGTTTTTTCTCATCGGCTTTAGCTAGTGCTTTCCAGCTGTTGATACCTGAACTGTTGAGCAAGTCAGCAATTTTTGGTCCTATACCTTCGACAATTTGTAAATCATTCGTTTGATAAGCAGCAAAGCCACTTTTGTTATTGGCACCCATTAGTTTTTCAAGTTTGGAAATGCCATCCACTTTTTGGATGCGGATCAATTCGGCTATATTGCCTGTAGCCGCTAATTTAGCTTCAGTTATCCAGCTAGCAGGTTGCATCAACTTATATTTATCACCATAGCTGTTAAGAATGGCTTGAACATCCGTTTCTGATTTTGAGCCTAAGGCACTCCAGTTATTGATACCGTTTTCTTTCAGTACCTTTTCCATTGCGGGGCCAATACCTTCGATGATTTGTAAGTTTTCATTGCTATCAATGCCGGGGATTCCTGAATCTTTTGAACTAGCACCATTAGCTTGCGAACTAGCATTATCATCGGCAGAACCTAACCCACGTACATTGGCCCCACTAGAAGGTGCCACTCCACCCTCTAAGAAGTCTTGGTAGCTTTTAAGCTCTTTCCAGTCACCTTGGTCAGCTAGCGTAGCTTGTTCTGCCCAAGTAGTCGGGTTAGCCATTTGGAAGTCTTCACCACCGGCATCAAGTATGTCTTGCAAGGCGTTAATATCGGTATTGGCTAGTTCTTTCCAGCTATTGATGCCGGCTTTATTGAGTAATCCAGCAATTTTAGGACCAATGCCTTCCACTATTTGTAGGTCGTTCTGTTGGTAGCGTCCAAAGCCACTCTTGGCGTTTTTACCCATGAGCTTTTCAAGCTTGGATATCCCATCCACTTTTTGAATACGGATTAGTTCAGTAACATCTCCAGCAGCCGCTAATTTAGCTTCAGTAATCCAGCTAGCAGGCTGCATCAGCTTATATTTATCACCGTAACTATCCAGAATGGTTTGAACATCCATCTCTGACTTTGAAGCTAAATCACGCCAGTTATTGATACCGTTTTCTTTCAGTACTTTCTCCATCGCTGGTCCTATTCCTTCGATGATCTGTAAGTTTTCATCACTATCAATGCCAGAGATTCCTGAATGCTTTGAGCTAGAGTCATTAGCTTGCGAACGAACACCATTAGTTTGTGAAGAGGAGTCAGCGTTATCATTATCGCCATCATCGGTTGAACCCATTAAACCTTGAGCTGTGGCGGTGCCAGTAATAGCAGCTGCAACACCAGTTAAAGCGGCATTACCTGAAGATGCTTCTGTGTTGGAGCCAGATGTTTCAGTACTACTAGTTCCGTTGCTAGTTTCTTTACCAGTTTCATTATGAATGCTTTCTTTGTTAGAAGACTCAGTGGGAGTGCTTACACCTGAGGTGGTTTCACTAGTATCAGATTTATCAGTATTAGACTTCTCAGATGTTGTATCAAAGCCAGCTATATTTTTAGATGATGCTTCCGAAGCTGATTTGTTAGCATTTGTTGCTGCATCAGTCTTGCTATCCACTGATTTTGATGAGCCTGCTTTCTCACTTGAGCTTTTTCCAGAGCCAGTGATACCGAACTTGTTCTCAACTTTGGAAATTCCGTCCACTTTCTGAACTCGAATTAATTCGTCTATATCGCCATCAGCGGCTAGTTTTGCTTGTGATATCCAGGAACCAAGGTTCTCTACTCCTTTATATCGGTCGTCGTATTGATCCAACATACCTCGTAAATCAGCCTCTGACTTAAGGCTTAAAGCCTTCCAGTCATGTATTCCATTGGCATGTAAAATTTTCTGCATTTTAGGGCCGATGCCTTCGATGATTTGCAGGTTATCCGAATCTAATCCTGAAATAGTGGACTTAGTTACTATTACTTCCTCTACTGCTTCATCAATAATGTCAGTGGTTTTATATGTGGAATCTTCAATAATCTCACTATCCGCCGTATTAGCCTCTTCTTCAATTTCTTCATTATCATCATCTTCGTCAGAAGAAATGATAATGCTTGCAGTGACACCTACTGTACCAAGAGCAGCAGATTTTAATAATAGACCATCATCATCCGTTGATTCAGTCGTATGGTCTGTACTTGTTGTTTCATCAATATTTTTATCTTCCCATGTACTGCCTACCACGGCTTGGCGTGTTTCAGCCTTGGCAATATCAGCATCATTGTCACTATCTGTTGCTATCTCAGCATCAATGGTAATTGATTCATCATGTGAGATATCCGTATCTATAGTAATGTCATCAAACTGCTCAATCTCTACAATTTCATCGACTGCATCAACTCTATTCGCATCTATATCAACATCAACGTCTTCAGTTTTAACTTCATCATCTGAACTGGATAGTGAGTGGCTTACTGCGCCCGCTACAGCCGCAGTAGCAATACCTGCAGCAGCTGTTTTTGTAGAGGTATGGGAACGCTCATTGGTTTTGGTGGTGTGCTCACCACGATCACGGAAAGCTAGTTTGTCGGCAGTGCCTGAGTAGGTCGTTGTTTTATTGGTAGTAGATTCATTTACTGTAGAGTAGCCTTGTAACTCTGGTTTAGTCCTATTGCAGAGTAACCGCTTTAGCCACCTGCCTAGTATTAGCCCTAAAATAAATGATAAAAGTAACCAAAATAATGTTTGTAGAACAAAATAAGACATTGCCTAACCTCTCCATGTGTGAATTTGTAGCTCCCAATATCACCCAAGAGAGCATCTAACAACTGTTGAGTTGAGGCTCTAGCGTGACTGATGTAGATTAGTGTAGTACAAAAACAACAAAAAATTATGATGAAAAAATAAGCCTGTGTATTATCAAAGTCTTTACGTCACATCTTATATAAAGACTTCTAAGATATTCAGTCTACAAAGTCTGCACCATTACGCAACACACCGATTGAACGTGGGATATAAACGTCAGCAATTCTTTCAGTATAAAAAACCAGTTTAATTTCAGGCAAAAACTCTTGATAAACTTCATTTTCTATCGGGGAATCTGGCGAGTTAGCATCTCGTCGTTCAGGGGCGATCATTGAAAACTCAATAGGTAAATTTTCAATATTTACGTCTTCCATATAATGCTTGGGAAGGTCGTCTAATCGCAGAGACAAAGAACCTTTGCGACTAATAGTTTGGTCGATAGGGCGATAATAGCTACTACTACTTTCCTCGTTTTGAATAGTAATCAACTTGAGCTTGTGTACGCCGTAATAGCTGATTAACAGGTCGATAACAATATTGCCATCATCTTCTACCAACATGATTTCCATATCTATATTACGTTGCATACTCATGCGCTCAACGTCAGCTAGACTTAGTTCATCCTTTCTTTTGATCTTGCAGTCGAGCAAGGATATCCAAGCAGGGGAGTATTCTTTAAGGAAGCCACAGTAGACATCCTTCTGTTTCTCATTAGCTAAAACGACCACTACTCTTTGATTAATATAGCGCTCTAGAATAGGGTTAAAAACGTTGCCTACAAGACCTAAAGCAGAGGCACCGACTTTCTTTAGATATTGGTCTTGATGTTGTGCCACAGCCGACCCACTGCCTTTGAGTCTATTGAGGAAGACACCCAATGCTTCGTTGATCGCATCATTAAATGCATTGAGCAGGTTGCGTGAGGTGCGCTTAATTCGGCTCATAATATCGGGATGAATCGTATTTTCTACTTCTAGTTTCCTTCGTTCTTGGTTTTCTATAGATAGCTCGTTATGAAAGCGGTAAAAAACCCATGCCTGATCTAGATCTTCTTGATGAACGATATAGCTACTGGTCATATCACCCGATGAGTTTTTGTGAGGATCTGAGTAGATCAGCTCCAACCCATTCGAATAAACCCGCATCCTGCCCCATACTTGCTTACCGTCAAGCTGCTGCATCGTGATATGGAAATCTTGCATCTCTTTAAGCACACGATCACGTTTGCGCTGTTTCATCACATTGGAAATTAATGCAGTTAAAAATATCAGCAAGATACTGATGAGTAGAACGTTATCCATGTTTGTACTTATATTCTCGTATGTTAGTCATTAATCAGCCCGTAAACGCTTCTTTAGAATTTAAATAGATAAGTTCACTATCGGTATTTTCCCTACCAAGAATAGCGTTTCGATGCGGAAACCTACCAAACTTTCTGATTAGCTCACGATGGTGTTTAGCAAATCGCAAGTTTGAGTCTAACCCATCCTTTTCAAATAGATTCACAACATCATCTTGATCATCTATATTTTCACTATGCATCAGTGGCATATAGAGGAATGCTCTTTGCTCAATGGGTATCTTATCTTGGAAGCTATTGGCAATAGCTACCTTGCTGGTTTTAATCGCTTTAGCTTCAGTTTGAAACGACTTAGCCGTGCCTCGGAACATATTCAAAGGCAGTTGATCAAGAATAATGGCTAATGCTAAACAGCCTTCAGGAGTATTCAGCCAATCATCAAGCTTTCCAGATTCAGCATCCTTCCAAATATTCTCAAAATGATCTAATAACATCTGGTCATATTCTGGAGTGGAGGCAAACCATTTTGAGCGGCTTTCCTTGGAAAACCAGAATTCAATTATTTGTTTAGGTGTGTGGGATGGCATCATTAACCTTTCAGTAGTAAATCATTTTCAATAGGATAATACGTGGTTGCAGATTGAATAAGTGAATTCGCGGTCAAAGCCTGAACTCCATAAACTTCCGCATCAACCTGATAATCCCGAATAACCTTTTGCAATAATAAATCAAAGTCACCATCGCCAGAGGCAAGTACAACCGTATCGACCTGTTGTGCATAATCAACCACATCCAACGTTATGCCAACATCCCAATCACCTTTAGCAGAGCCATCACTACGCTGGATATAAGGTTTGAGCTTTATTTCAAAGCCTATTTGTTGAAGGATTTGCTGAAACTGTTGCTGTTTTCTATCGCCTCGATCAATAGCATAGGCGAAAGCATGCTCTATCTGCCCACGTGAACTAATAGCATTCCAAAAGGCAGTGTAGTTAAAATGACAGCCATAAGCTTGACGCACAGTGTAGTAGATATTTTGTACGTCTACGAAGACGGCTATTTTGTTACTAGTTTGGTTAGTAGTCTGGTTCATTTTTAATGTTTCGTTCTTTTTATGCTTTTCATTTGGTTGATTAGTTTAAATCATAAAGTAGAGGCAGCAACACACTATAAACAACCCACATAATTAAAGTAAGCGGTATGCCAACACGTAAAAAATCAGAAAATTTATAACTACCCGCGCTCATAATAAGTAAGTTGGTTTTATAAGCCATCGGTGTGGCATAACTCATATTGGCACCAAACAGCACGGCAAGCACAAAAGGTTCGGC
>JAZGES010000144.1:0-3436 GCA_036478935.1 Thiotrichaceae bacterium | reverse complement strand
AAAGCCAATAGCACTTGCTGTTGCTTTTTTGGGTCTACCTTGCTTTAAAACCCAGCTTTGCGTTTGCTCACCGCTCTCAGCAGCAAGCCCTCCGGTAACTACTACCTTACTAGCTCTAGTTTCTGCTCTTGTTCCAGCAACAATATCGCCAATCCCTTCCATATACTGACTACCATTCACTGCTACTCCATCAGCAAAAGTCAATACAGCCACTAAAGAATCTTCCTTAACTTCTAAAGCTATTCTGTTACCTAGTTCTGCTGAGCTTTCTTCATACCTTTTTTCAATGGCTACATAGCTCAAACGCGTATCACAAAATCGGGTAATTGAAATAACCAGCCCCTCTTTTTCAACCCTATTATCCAGAATCCCGGCGGGTGTAGAACATCCTGCGATTACTGAATTAGGGTATTGCCTATTAATTTCGTTAAACGGTTCTAGCTGTGTTAAAAAATCAGCATGACCAAATCCCAACACTAAAGTCTGTGGAGAATCGAGATTAGGTAACGGGTCAAGCCAACCTTTATCCAAGGTGTAATAGCTTTGAAAAATATCCATTTTTGTTCAAGTTATGTTTTTTATTATTTTTACTCAGTCTAGCATATGGTTAATTTTTATACATTCCCGTTTATCTGAAAGCTATTCTAAAAGCTATGCCCTTTCTAAAGCTATAACCTTTTCTAAAACACTCATCCTTTTTTCTTAAACCACTGAAACAATCTCATATTCCACTGATTTATTTTGTATGTTTAACTCAAAGGCATCATGTTGATACTTCCCCATGAGTTTTTTACCTAACGGTGATTGTGGAGTGACAATGGTTACTTCTTCTGATTTGTATTCAACCTTCATACCCCCTGCTTCAGAGCCTAACCAGACTTTACTTTGCTCCCCGTCTTCTGCCTCCAACGTGACTAGCGCCGATAAGCCAATCGGTGTGTCTTCATCAAAGGTAGTAAGGTTGAAGGCTTTGTAGACCATCAACGCATGTTCAATTTCCTGCACCCGCACAGACTGGCCATGTGCTAAATAGGAAGCTTCTAAACCAAAAGTATCGTATTTGTTTTCGGCTTTTGTTTCTGCATGAGTTGACCTTTCATACGTGGCTTCTACAGCACACTGTAAAGTATCGAGATTGTTTTCTAATTGCTCTAGAATTTGAGCATAGATGCTTTTCTTATCCATTTACTTATTATATGCACATTCTATAGTCACTGTTAGTTAAGATATCTCTGGTTAAGTCTCCGTCATACTCGCGAAAACGGGAATCTATTTCAGCAATGGCACTGTTGCCTACCTTTGGATACCCGCCTTCGCGGGTATGACGATGCTTCTTGAGCTTGTTCAAATATCCCTTAGCCCAAAGTACAAATAATCCACTTATCTGTAAAAACTATCCAATCTTTTTACTTTGTATATAATTCTCTCACCACTAACACAAACCAATAATAACCAAGTGGTCACAGCAATACCCACAAACCATTGCTGTAGTTAATAATAAAAATAAGAAATAGCACCGAGACTCCCAAGGTCTTAGGCAATACATAAAGTTACATCAAAAAGCTACACCACAACCTATGTACAAGCATTGCCGTTGCTAATAACTATAACTCAGACTTGTTAGATCTGAAGTTGGGGAAACATTGAAAAATATAATCAGAGTGTTAAGTATCAGTGCGCTTATGGCTGCACAAGCGTTATCCGCGTCTCATGCGAGTCCACAAAATCAAACATCACCTTTAGGTATTAATACTAATGAGGCAATGGATATTAATTCCAGTATGCCTTTTATTGATCTATTCAAATTATCCTTAGCTTTTGAACATGCGCGCCCTTGGTTAACTAAAGGCAAGATTGCTTATGATAAAAATGGCTGGCCTAAAAACCTAAATGGCGGACAGGCTGGTACTCGATTTATCAGTAACTTACCCGCAAACACGATTCCAACAGGTTTATATACAGTTCTCTATAATGGCGAAGGCAAACTTACTTATGGTGTTGATGCCAAGTTGGTTAGCCACACTAAAGGGAAAGACATTATCCGCATCAAGCCGGGTAAAAATGGGCGCATCAGTGCTTCAGTCATCATTAAAGATAGCAACCCCAAAAACCATTTACGTGATATTCGTATCTTGTTACCAGGCGGAATTTGTTCAAGCAATGCGTTTAAGCGCGTCAATGAAGCACGCCAATGTGGCAATGATAAGTATCTATCATTTGAAGAACATCATGGAAAAATCTTGTTCAACCCTGATTACCTAGACTTTATGAAAGACTTTAAAGTCATCCGTTTTATGAATATGTCGGGAATAACACGTAACGACTTAAGCCACTGGAACAAGCGCCCTACAATGAGTCAAGCCACTTGGGGCGGTAAAGAAGGAGTACGCGGTGCACCTTTGGAAGTAATGGTAGAGCTGGCAAACCAAATCGGCGCTGATCCATGGTTTAACTTACCGCATAAAGCAAATAATGAGTTTGTAAAAAACTATGCTCAGTATGTTAAAGCCAACTTAGATCCTAAGTTAAAGCCTTATATTGAGTACACCAACGAAGCTTGGAACGGGATATTTTCACAGCATCATTACATGATAAAAATGGGTCAAAAGCTCCGTCTGGATAAGAAGAAATATACCGCAGGAAGCAAGTACTTTTCGCAACGTAGTGTTGAAATATTCAAGATCTGGGAGAGTGTGTACGGCGCTAATAAAAACATAGTTCGCGTCATGGGTGCATTCACCACTAATAAAGGCTTATCTAAAACGTTATTGAGCCACAAGGATGCTTATAAACACACTGACGCTTTAGCTATCGCACCTTATTTCTATATTGGTCAGAAGGAAGTACATCGGATTCGTAGTGTAGATTCAGTCTTCAAAAAGCTGAGTTCGAAGGATAACCCTTACTCTATTCCTAATATTTTAAAGTTCGTCAAGGCTCAATCTGAAGTTGCTAAGAAATTTAAAGTAAGCCTAATCGCTTATGAAGGTGGACAGCACTTGGTTGCCTACAAAACACATACCGTTCGTGAAGGCCCTAACCGCTACTTAATCTATGCAAATAAAGACAAGCGTATGGCTGAACTTTACTACGCCTTCTTAAAAGGTTGGCAGCAAAATGGTGGTGAGTTATTCGTAGCCTTCTCAGCACCTCGTTTGTACACATGGATTGGTAGCTGGGGGATTAAAGAATACATCACTCAACCTGCGAAAGACGCACCTAAATACCGTGCTTTATTAGCCTTCAATAAGAATGAGCCGTGTTGGTGGGCAGGATGTAAAAATCCAGCTAGAAGCATACCGAAGACGGTAGTCGCATCGGTTGCTCCTACAAAAGCTCCTGCAACTAAGAGAAAGTTAGGCCCACTAGATTTTGATAATGCTTTGCCTAAGCATCAAGTCGGACATGCTACTACGGACTTTAGCTTTAACAAGGT
>JAZGES010000143.1:0-19925 GCA_036478935.1 Thiotrichaceae bacterium | reverse complement strand
ACTGTTGCATCGAAGTCCTTTCTGATTACCATTGGTGATCGTACGGTAACGGGTATGGTGACACGTGATCAAATGGTTGGCCCATGGCAAGTACCGGTTGCAGATGTCGCTGTAACGTGTGCTGATTATGAAGGCTATGCAGGTGAATCCATGGCTCTGGGTGAGCGAACTCCGATTGCATTGGTCAATGCCGCAGCTTCTGGGCGGATGGCTATTGGCGAGGCGATTACTAATATTGCAGCCAGTCATATTGAAAAAATGTCAGATATTCGTTTGTCAGCCAACTGGATGGCGGCGGCAGGGCATGATGGCGAAGATGCTCTATTGTTTGAAACGGTAAAAACAGTGGGCGAGGAGATGTGTCCAGCATTAGGTCTAGCCATTCCAGTAGGTAAAGACTCACTTTCGATGAAAAGTGTCTGGGAGCAAGATGGCACACAACGTGAAATGACAGCGCCTTTGTCATTGATTATTACCGCCTTCGGTATTGTTAAAGATGTGCGTAAAACATTAACTCCTCAGCTAAGAACGGATCAGGGTGATTCAGACCTTATCTTGATTGATTTAGGTAAAGGCAATAACCGAATGGCGGCTTCGGCATTGGCTCAGGTCTTTTCACAAGTAGGGCATCATGCGCCCGATATTAAAGATACCGATGCATTAAAAGCCTTCTTTAAAAGTATCCAGACCTTGAATCAAGATGGCTTGATTATGGCTTACCATGATCGCTCGGATGGTGGTTTGCTGGCGACTATTTGTGAAATGGCTTTTGCTGGGCATACGGGTGTTGATCTAAAGCTAGATGATGTTGGCAGTGATGTGATGAGTGCACTCTTTAACGAAGAGCTGGGTGCTGTTATCCAAGTCCACCACAATGATACTGAGGAAGTGTTATCTGTGCTGCGTGAAGCAGGGTTGTCTACCCATTCACATGTTATTGGACAGCTCAACGATCAAGATCAGCTGAATATAACGTGGGGTGGTGAAGCTGTTTTCACTGAGTCTCGTGCGAAGCTTCAGAAATATTGGTCTGAGACTAGTTATCGAATGCAAGCACTACGTGACAACGAGCAATGTGCTGAACAGGAATTTAGTCAACTGGATGATCCCAAAAATCCTGGTATTCCCGTTAAGCTTAGTTATGACCTAAATGAAGATATTACTGCTCCGTTTGTGAATGTATCTCGTCCCTCTGTAGCGGTGTTGCGTGAGCAAGGTATTAACGGTCAAACTGAAATGGCTGCGGCATTTGATCGAGCTGGTTTTAAATCAGTGGATGTTCACATGACGGACATTATTGAAGGTCGAGTTTCCCTTGATGAATTTTCTGGTTTAGTTGCTTGCGGCGGCTTCTCCTATGGAGACGTGTTGGGTGCTGGTGGTGGTTGGGCTAAAACCATCTTGCAGAATAGTCGGGCTAAAGATGAGTTTTCTAAATTTTTCCATCGTGATGATGTCTTTGGTTTAGGTGTGTGCAATGGTTGTCAGATGTTTTCACAGTTAACCGACTTAATTCCCGACACGGCACATTGGCCACGTTTTCATCGTAACTTATCTGAACAATTTGAAGCTAGGCTATCTACGGTTGAAGTACTGGATTCTCCTTCGGTGTTTTTACAAGGAATGGAAGGTTCTAGGTTGCCTATCGCAGTAGCACATGGAGAAGGTCGAGCTGTGTTTGCTACAGATGGTGTGTCGAATAAGGATTTAGTTAGCCTGCGCTATGTTGATAATTACGGCAATCCTACTGAAGAATATCCGCTCAATCCTAATGGTTCTCCTGATGGGGTAACTGGTCTGACAACGACTGATGGTCGCTTCACGATTATGATGCCGCACCCTGAAAGGTTATTTAGAGGAGTGCAGTACTCATGGAAGCCGGATGGCTGGGGTGAAGATGGGGCTTGGTTGAGGATGTTTAGGAATGCACGGGTGTTTATAGGGTAGCTTAGGGTTGGCTTTACAGTCTCATTCGTCAGATATGAGTTATCTTGTTTATAGGTTAGGAGGAAGAAGCTTGAACTAGCTTTCAAGTGTCACTTGTGGGCATTCATTAGAAGGGAGTGGCTAACTAGCGAGATAGAAACCCAATAAGGTTAACTAGTACTGTAAGCACAATAGAGCCAATTAACATGGCTTTCCAAGGGAAGAATACTTTTACTCGTGGGCGGGCACCATCTTCATGTTGGTCAATGGCTTGTCGAGCATTCTCTTCTAGCTTTTTCTGTAGCTTAGTTGCCGCATTTGGAAACAAAAGTGGCAGGACATTAAGAATAATAGTGAGCACGACAGATGCTACGACTGAATAGATAATAAAGTTGCTCATAGTGTGATTGGTGTGATTCCTTTCCGTGAGCTTACCGATTTAATTTAATGAGCCTGAATCCTTCCTAGCTCATCTAATATAGATATAACCAATGAACGACCTTGCTGAGCCATTCCTTTGCATAATATGTCTGGATCCCTTTCACCGTCGATAATAGTTTTCATGATTCCCCCCAAGCGGCTCATATCTCCTCCAGCGGTACTCATTTGCTCGGCCATATTTGATAATAGGACGAGGGCTTGAGCACTACCTGTGGCTGCCTCATGGATCATGTGTGCTATTCCGGGTGCTGCCATGGTTGCGTCGCCTTCTGCAGCATTGTTATCTGGTAACAGTGCTGGATTCTGAATTCCATTCAGAATGGCATTAATAATGACAGTGTCTTCTTCATCCAGTCCATTCATCCCTCCCAAGTTTTCTCTATTTCGTTCGCCAGCGATAATCTTGCGAATTGCAGCAACGAGTGTAGTCCATCCATTATTGGCACTAATCGTTAGAACATCTTCCAGTTTGGGTTGAAGTTCTGTTTGCAGTAGAGAATGTACAACAAGGCGTATGAGACTGGAATGAGTCTGTATAACTTGCTGTTGTTTTTCTGGGAAATTTTGCATGGGTTATAATCTTTTTGTCTACATTAGACCGTGGCGCTTTAGCTTAGAGCGTAATGTAGCACGGTTAATACCTAAGCAGATAGCCGCGCGTGACTGGTTACCATGGGTGCGTTCCATAATCACTTCAAGCAATGGTTTTTCAACTTCGTCAATAATCTGTCGATAGAGATTGGTTGGGTCTTGGTCGCCAAGGCTAGTTAGATATTCACTTGATACATTTGATACCGTATCAGATAACAATGAAGCCTGATTTTCTGCAAGTGAGGTGTGGTTGTTCATAAGATTATACCTTTTTCTTCGTTGGGGGGATTTCCAAGCACATCAAGAAGCATGTGGACTTGGCTTTCTGGAGATTGGGCTCCAAAAACTAGTTTTTTCTTATCGGCAGGCAATCGAAGTTTATCGAAATACCATCCAATATGCTTTCTAGCAATACGGATACCGGTTGGGTTGCCAAATAAGAAGTGTATGTGTTTTATGTGATCAATGATGATCTGCCGTTTTTGGTCAAACGGTAGCTCTGCTGAAATTTTTCCAGTTTTTAATAATTCATTATATTGTTGAAAAATCCAAGGTTGTCCTTGAGCTGCTCGACCTATCATTAGTCCATCAGCTCCAGAATAGTCGAGTACGAACTGCAGGTCTTCAAAGTTACGAAGGTCGCCATTGGCTATAACGGGTATATTAATGGCCTGTTTCACGCGTCGGATGGTTTCGTATTCAGCAAATCCAAGGTAGGCGTCTTGACGGGTTCTGCCGTGTATGGAAAGAGCGGTGATATTGTTTTGTTCTGCAATTTTTGCTATTTCAAGTGCATTGCGGTTTTTTCTTGACCATCCCGTGCGAATTTTTAGAGTGACGGGGACGGTGGCTACCTTGGTGACGGCTTTTATGATGGCTCTGGCTGTTTTGGGATCCTGCATGAGTGCAGAGCCAGCAGCTTTGTTGCAAACTTTTTTAGCTGGACAACCCATATTGATATCAATTATTTGGGCGCCTTTTTCAATACTTAGCTGAGCTGCTTTTGCCATCATGATGGGGTCAGTGCCAGCAATCTGTACGCTACGTGGCTCAACTTCATCAGGATGAGGTAGGCGATGTGCTGACTTCTTTGAATCCCATAACGTGATATCTGAAGTAAGCATTTCAGAAGTAGCAAGGCCTGCGCCAAACTGTTTGCAAAGCCGCCTAAAAGGCGGATCTGTGATGCCTGCCATGGGGGCTAGTAGCAGTTGGCTACTTAATGTGTAAGGGCCGATTTGCATCTGCTTACAAGAAGTTAAACTGAAAGGTCACGGCTTCTTTGCCGGGATCTTCAATTTTTATTCTAAAAGTAATGGTTTCATTTGGGATGAATAGCTCTTTATCAACTCTGCTTTTTGGGGTGTATTCTTCTGGTCTAAATCGACGTAAAGCAACAGTATCCGTATTCTTATCTAGGAAGCTGACTTCAATTAGAGGTAGCGGCTGTTCATAGGGGGCTGTATTCCTCATGGTGGCGGTAATAATGAGAGAGCCGGGCTCATTCGGATGAGCATAAACATTACGGCTGGTCACTTCAATTTTTGTCGGATCACGTTGTGGAGTGATGCTACAGCCCAATGTTTTGCACGCGGAACGAGTGGCTTGAGATGTTAATGGTTGGTGAGCCAGCCAATTACGAGATCCATAAAGCGCTTGTAGGAGTAATAAGGTAATTAGACCTAAGCCCGCCCATAGCATGTACTTCCTTGCTCGGTCTTGGGAAGGAGTAGCTGAGTAGGGTTTGTCTTTTGAATTTTTTATTTTTGAGAGCACGGGGTGTGTACTATTTTCAGCTGTTTTAGTTTGCATAGATTGATCAAGCCCGTCTGGCAATGTGCTACTTAGTGAGTTCATTGCGTCGAATGTATTACTGCATTCGCCACAGCGTAGCTGACCATGCGCTGCCGTGATCTCTTTCATGCTGACGCGAAATATGGCTTCGCAATGTGGGCATTGTGTATACATTTCAATTAGTTCTTTTTTTAACGGTTATTGATAAATTTGGTTGACACTTGTTCCGTTCAGGCTATTTAAAGTTGTTCCTAGTTTATTGAGACCCTGATGCGTAATATCTTATTGAAAAATACGCGTTTGATTTAATGAGTGGATTGGTAGTTATTTTAGCAATGTATATTGCTTAAAAAGAAGTCACATCGTCGGGGCAATACCACCATTAGTACACAGAGTTGCCATATGAGCGTGCTCTATCCTCTGTGTTCTAGTTGTTTAGAGTTATTAGGGACCTTTGTCCGCTAACTCTTAACCAACCTTCGGAGGCAGTAACTTCTAGATTTGAAAAGAAAGGAGTATAGGCTTTTACAATAGCGTCCTCTTGTTTGGCAAGAATACCGGAGAGGACAATGAATCCGTTTACTTTAACTAGTGAGGCTAATGTGGGTGCAAGCTCAGTCAGTGGCCCTGATAGAATATTCGCTAACAGGATGTCGACCTGTTTATCGGGCATTTCCTCTGGGAGGTAGGTTGTGATGCAGTCTGCAGGAAGGTGGTTTGTTTGCATGTTGTCTTGTGTTGCTATGAAGGCCTGCTTGTCGATGTCAGTAGCAATAACGTGTTCAGCACCCAGCTTAATAGCTGCAATGGCGAGTATTCCCGAGCCACAGCCATAATCGATCAACTTAAGGTCTTTGGGTGGATGCTTATCTAGCCATTCGAGGCAAAGAGCAGTGGTAGGGTGGGTTCCTGTTCCAAAGGCTAAGCCGGGGTCTAGGATGATTTGTGTACTGCCATCGTTAGGACGTTCGCTGTGGGTTGGATAAATCCATAGGTTGTCACCGAATTTCATTGGATGGTAATGCTCCATCCAAGTTCGCTCCCATTGCTGTTCTTTTAGCTTTTCCGTGTGGATGTGTAGTTGCTTTGGGAATAGTTGGTGGAGTTGTTCGACAACGCTGTCTAAATTAATATCTGCATCAAACATGCCCGTTATGATTAAGCTATCCCAAAGCGGTGTTTCTCCGGGGAGAGGCTCTAGCACAGGGGTATCTTCAGCATCCTGATAGGTTACTGATGCTGCACCTGCTACTTCTAGTAGCGTGCAGATGCTTTCTTCATGCTGCTTTGAGGCTTGACAATGTAGTTGCTGCCAGCTCATGTGGCTTACTTAGAAGCTTCCAGCATGTGTTCTAGATGATGGATGTTGGCTCCACCTTTTTGGAATCCTGGGTCATCAAGAATTTTCAGCTGTAAAGGAATATTGGTTTTTATACCTTCAATGATCATCTCTGTCAGTGCGCCACGCATTCTGGCAATAGCCACTTCACGAGTTTCTCCGTGAGTAATAAGCTTTCCAATCATGGAATCATAGTTGGGCGGCACAGAGTAGTCGGCATAAATATGAGAGTCAACGCGCACACCTAAGCCACCGGGTACATGATATCTCGTGATTTTACCCGGAGAAGGCAGGAATGTAACAGGGTCTTCAGCATTGATTCGACATTCAATTGAATGCCCACGTGGTTGGATGTTGGGTGGTATGTCTAGTTTTTCACCTGCTGCAATTTTCAGCTGCTGCTTAACAAGGTCTATGCCTGTGATGAGTTCTGTTACGGTGTGCTCTACCTGAAGTCGAGTGTTCATTTCGATGAAATAAAACTCACCATTTTCATAGAGGAATTCAAAGGTTCCAGCGCCATGGTAGTCAATACTTTTACAAGCATCCGCAAGAATGTTTCCCATTCTTTCTCTTTCTTCAATAGGTAGGCCGGGTGCAGGTGCTTCCTCGACTACTTTTTGATGGCGGCGCTGCATTGAGCAGTCGCGCTCGCACAGGTGTATAGCATTGCCATGTTTGTCAGAAAGTACCTGAAACTCAATGTGTCGAGGAGTCGTCAAGAATTTTTCCATATACAAAACATCGTTACCGAAAGCTCCTTTGGCTTCTGTTTGCGTTAGGCTAATGGATTCCATCAGGTCAGCTTCTTGGTGGATAACACGCATGCCTCGTCCACCGCCACCACTGGTTGCTTTGATAATGACGGGGTAGCCAATATCCAAAGCCATCTTCTTAACTCCAGCTTCGTCATCAGGTATGGCTCCTTCAGAACCAGGGACACAAGGAACATTGGCCTTGAGCATGGCTTCTTTAGCAGAAATCTTGTCGCCCATTAAACGGATGGTTTCTGCTTTAGGGCCGATGAAGATGAAACCGCTAGATTCTACGCGTTCGGCAAAATCTGCATTTTCCGATAGAAAACCATAACCGGGGTGAATAGCATCAGCATTGGTGAGTTCAGCAGCGCTAATAATAGCGGGAATATTTAGATAGCTTTCCTGTGAAGGAGGAGGGCCAATACAGACTGATTCATCTGCTAGACGAACGTGTTTAAGGTCGCGGTCTGCTGTGGAGTGTATCGCAACGGTTTTAATTCCCATTTCTCTACAGGCGCGTAAAATACGGAGGGCGATTTCTCCACGGTTTGCTATCAGGACTTTCTTGATCATAAGCTTAGTATTTCCAGCAGTAAGCAGTAAATTTTTATTGAGGTTTTAGCATGAACAGTGAAAGAGAGGCATTATGACATTGCTATGCTTAGTTTTGTGCAAGCCTCGTTACTATTCAATAACTATGAGTGGTTGACCAAATTCAACGGGTTGTTCGTTATCCACTAAGATAGCTTTAACTGTTCCTGTTTGATCGGACTCTATTTGGTTTAGCATTTTCATGGCTTCAATGATGCAAAGGGTATCTCCTGCAACAACACTATCACCTACTTCTACGAAGGATGGTGTTCCCGGTGATGATGCGCGGTAGAACGTGCCGACCATGGGTGACGTTATCTGATGGCCGCTTGGGATGTCGCTTTCTGCTTCAGGAGCTTCTACTGGTGCTAAGGGGCTGGCAGCAGCAATCGGTGGTGCGGCAAGCGGTGCTGCTGCAACGGGAGCGGCTTGCATCATCGGAGCAACGGCAGATGCTTTAGAAATACGAACAGACTCTTCGCCTTCTTTTATTTCGATTTCTGCAATATCACTGTTTTCAATGAGATCGATTAGTTTTGCTACTTTTTTTACATCCATCTTTTATCCTGTTTTGTTATGTTGCTTTAAATGGAAGTGTGATAGTTATTAGGTGTTTTGGATAATAACTATCAGCAGTGTTCTTATAAAGCTGATCAGTAATGACTGTTTGCGTTGTATCTACAAAGCTTTAGGTCACTAAAAACGTCACTAAAATATTTCATCATAAGTGGCTTGGGTAGCTTGTATCACTTAATTAGAAGTTCTTTTCAGAAGCATATACTTTATTAATAATGACTTCTTGTAAAATTTTGTGTTGGTTAAGGAGCCTCTTAATCAGAGGTTTCTTAAGCATACACATTTTAAATGTGTATTTCATGCGAGCTTTTCTATCGCGGCTTGTAATGCAAGCTCGTACCCCTTTACGCCCAATCCAATGATGACTCCCTCTGCAATATCAGAAAAATAAGAGTGATGGCGGAAAGGTTCGCGCTGGTGCACATTGGATATATGTATTTCAATAAACGGAATATTGACTCCTAATAAGGCATCTCGTAAAGCGATACTAGTATGAGTGAATGCTCCTGGGTTGATGACAATATATTCAACTCCTTCAGATTGGGCGCTATGAATACGGTTAATAAGCTCATGCTCTGCATTACTTTGAAAGCAGTCTAGCTGATGATGGTGCTTTTTAGTATCGACTTGTAGTTTTTTTTCTAAGTCATTAAGGCGGGTGCTGCCATACTTATCAGGCTCGCGAGTACCTAAGAGATTTAAGTTGGGGCCATTGATAAGTAAAATTTTTGACATGATGTCAGCTCATTTGAATAGCTAGGTAGTAGGTGACCATAAATATATTAACAAAATCCCGCTGGCTATTTTTGATATTTAAGGTATTACGTAATTTGAAACAGTAAGGCAAGTCAGAGGATTTTACACATGAACCTACCGGTATACTAGTATTTGTATCGGTGGGAAGTTGAGGGTTGGTGAGCAGATTTTCTTTTGTGGAAGGTTTTTGCCTTATTAATAGGGTAGGCAAAAAGAAGGGCAGAATAATCTGCCCTTCTTTTATTATTATGTAGTAAATGTACTACAAATCACAATTACTTGCGTTTTTGCTGATAGCGTTTAAGCGCAGAGCGAGTTTGTGTATTGATAACGCCATTGATAGGTCCTTTATAGTAACCTTTAGCTTTCAATTTACGCTGTAGCGCATGGATATTGATTCCCGTTTTCTTTTGACAAGAGTAGCTGTGGTTGTGGCGAGCACTGTTGAACTTGTGTGTATGGCGAATAGACTTTGTGCATCGGTTTGCAGGATGTCCATGAGTCCATTTGTTGCCTCGTTGTGCGCCTTTACAGCTATATTTATGTGAATGCGACCGCGTGCCATTTGGGTGGTTGTGTCGGATAGACTTTGTGCAACGGTTTGCAGGGTGTGTATGTCCGCCAGCTCTGGCAACTTGTGGTTTTGCTGTTTCAGCAACAGGCTCAACCTTAGGAGCGTTACAAGATGGGCAGTTTTCGCTTACTTGGTCTGGAGATACTTGCTGAGAAGAACCTGCAACTTGTTGAGAAGAGCCAGCAACTTGTGAAGAGTCGCCAGATACTTGTTGTTGGCTACATCCTGCTAATAGCAGAACCAATGTGGCGCTGATTGAAAGTGTTTTGCTTATGTTGTTCATTTTAACTTAACCTCGTTTACTCATGATGAGTTTATTAGTTGATATGAAAGTTCGGTTGTAGGGAGTTTTATAATAGTTATCTAAATTTATTATGTAGGTGGTGATAGTTTCCAAGAGCATTGTGTATGTTTTACGCAATACAGCTCCTGAAATTAATCAGTTTTGTCATCCCAAAATGGAATGCGAACCCAAAAAAAAATCTAACTAACTAATAGAGAGATACCCAAAAATGTAAGATAATGTTGTAAGATATATTCCTATGCCTTCTATAAATAAACAACAATTGTAAAATGTTGATTGTTATTAGTTTAGCTCATTATGAGCAAATAGGGGTTTAGAATATTCAGTTACTAACACTATAGTAATCCTTGCTAAGGTTAATACCTTATTGTGACATCCATTGATGTATCAATATGTTATTGCCTTGTCATTGGAGTCAGTATATTTCTATTGTTGCGTTTTAGCAACTTTTTATGATGAAGTGTCTTTTTTAACAGACTCTTAGAGTAATATTGTTTTATATGAAGTTACGTTTTGAACAGTTATCCCAATTTTTAAAGACCTCTACTAATCATGTTTTTTTCTTATCTGGAGACGAGCCGTTGCAAATGATGGAGGCCGCAGATCAAATAAGACTGGCAGCTAAATTAGGGGGTTATGCTGAGCGTGACATCATTTCTTTTGAAGGTGGAAAAGGTGATTGGTCAGACCTGCGAGCAGCCAGTATTGAGTTGTCGTTATTTAGTCAAAAAAAGTTATTAGATGTTCGGTTATCGGGGAGCTCACCCGGTGCCAAAGGCAGTAAAGCTATTAGGGAATACCTTGAAAATGTGCCCGATGATAAATTTTTGTTGTTACAAACAGGTAAGTTAGATAAAGGCTCTAGAAATAGTGCTTGGGTAAAAGCGCTAGATAAGCAGGGTGTGATGATTCAGGTGTGGGACTTGTCACCGGCACAAACTTTGGCATGGGTTGCCAAGCGCATGCGCAATACGGGATTGCAGCCAACGCAAGACGCTGTGCGGTTATTGACCGAGCGTATTGAAGGTAACTTGTTGGCAGCAGATCAGGAAATAAAAAAACTAGTGCTGTTGTTTGGTCAGGGCGCCATTGATATTGATCAGGTGATGAAAGTCGTCGCGGATAGCTCACGATTTAGCGTGTTTGATTTATCAGATGCCATCTTGCTCGGCGATGTAAAACGTTTGCATCATGTGTTGAGCATTTTGCGTGAAGAAGGTACACCTTTGCCTTTAATATTATGGTCACTTTCAACCTTGTCCCGTCAGTTGCATGACATCTGTAGTAAAATAAAGCGAGGGGAGTCAGAATCACAAGCTATGAAAGTGGCGGGCTTCATACCTCGTGCAAGACAGGCGCTTTTCCCACAAGCCATTAGACGCTTGCATAATGCAAACTGGACGCAAATTCTACAACACAACTTCACAATAGAAAGCATGTCAAAGGGCCAAGGAGAAACACGAATTCGTGATGAAGCGCGTATTTGGGATAAGATATTAGATACAGCAGTTGCTTTAACGGGGAAACAGTTAGTCCAGTGATGCATTTGGACGAAATTTACCAGCATAATGAAAATATAAGATTAAAAAGAGTTATTGATGAACATAAAAGCATACATCCAAAAAGTAGGTGAGCAAGCGAAGCAAGCATCGATAGTGCTGGCAGCAGCAGATGCACAACAAAAAAATGCAGCATTGAAGCATATTGCAGATGCACTACTTGAAAATCAGCAGCTATTACAAGTTGAAAACGAAAAAGATTTACAAGCCGGTCGTGAGAAGGGTTTGGATGCAGCCATGCTAGATCGCTTGACCTTAAACGAAAAAGGCATTGCTAATATGGCAGAAGGTTTGCGTCAGATTGCGACACTAGCTGACCCAGTTGGCGGGATTTCTGATTTGGAATATCGTCCTTCGGGCATTCAAATTGGTCAAATGCGTGTTCCATTAGGTGTCATTGGTATTATTTACGAATCACGTCCTAATGTGACTGCCGATGCGGCGGGTCTGTGTTTGAAGTCAGGAAATGCCACCATTTTACGTGGAGGCTCAGAAGCCATTTATTCTAACCAAGCAATTGCTAGTTGTATCCAGCAAGGCTTGGAAGCAGCGAACTTGCCTAAGGATTGTGTTCAAGTAATAGAAACTACGGATCGAGAAGCCGTTGGTGAGCTACTGCGGGCTAAGGACTATGTGGATGTCATCATACCTCGTGGCGGTAAAGGGCTAATTACTAGAGTCACCGAAGATGCCTTGATTCCTGTCATTAAGCATCTAGATGGTGTTTGTCACGTCTATGTGGATGATAGTGCCGATTTGAAGAAAGCTTCTGATGTGGCATTCAATGCAAAAACTCACCGCTATGGTGTATGTAACGCAATGGAAACTTTATTAGTGGCCAAAAGTGTAGCGAAAGAATTCCTTCCTGAAATAGCAAAGCGTTATGCTGAAGAAGGCGTTGAACTTCGAGGCTGCGATAAAACAGAAGCTATTTTGTCGGGATTAACTGACTGTAAGATGGCGACAGAAGATGACTGGTATGAAGAATATTTGGCACCGATACTTTCTATTCGTGTTGTCAATGAGATGAGTGATGCGATCCAGCACATCAATCACTATGGCTCGCATCATACGGATACGATTATGACGGAGGATTATACAAATACCCGTCGTTTTTTACGAGAAGTAGATTCAAGTTCTGTGATGGTCAATACCTCTACTCGATTTGCAGATGGTTTTGAGTATGGGCTTGGAGCTGAGATAGGTATTAGTACTGATAAGCTTCATGCGCGTGGCCCAGTGGGCTTGGAAGGTCTAACTAGCTTGAAGTATATTGTCTTGGGCGATGGTCAAATTCGTCAATGAGTAATACAGGCAACTTTAAAAGATGATTGGATTAATGGGAGGAACCTTTGATCCGGTTCACTATGGGCATCTTCGTCCTGCATTGGAAATTGCCGAGGCATTACAGTTGAGTGAAGTGCGCTTTATACCCGTAAAACTTCCTGCCTTAAAAGATAAACCACAAAGTAAAGTTGATGACCGTTTGCAGATGGTTCAGTTAGCCATTGAAAATCAATCTGGTTTTGTATTGGATGATCGTGAAATACAGCGAGAGGGATATTCCTATACGATAGATACCCTGCAGTCGTTGTCACGAGAACTCCCGGATCAAACCTTCTGTTTCCTGTTGGGGGCTGATGCCTTCAATCAATTTAGAGAGTGGAAAGACTGGCAAGAAATTTTACAATTGGCTCACCTTGTGGTTTCACATCGGCCAAGCCATGGACTTACTCCAATAACAGATTGGAAAGAGGCAGAGTGGATAACGAGTATTGATGATTTGCATAGTAGCAAGTCAGGGAAAATACTTCCTTTTGCCGTTACACAACTAGAAATCTCATCTACTTTTATAAGAGAGCAGGTTAGGAAACGGAAAGCTATTACCTATTTATTACCTGACAAGGTAGAAAACTATATAAAGGAGAAATATTTATATCAATAATCTTGGGTAGCTCCTAGGACAGCATAGATATACAATCCCTCTATTAATACACAAATGAATACACAAATGAATACAAAACAAGTAACAGAGCTAGCCTTAAGTGCGCTGGACGATATGAAAGCACAAGACGTGCGCATCCTCGATGTAAGCAACAAGTCAACCATTACGGAAACCATGATTGTCGCTACAGGGACATCTACTCGTCACGTGAAATCAATTGCCGAGAATGTAGCTTTAGAAGCAAAAAGACAGGATAACCCTGCACTTGGGGTTGAAGGCGAACAGGGCTCTGAGTGGGTGCTGGTTGATCTGGATGATGTGGTCGTTCACGTCATGCTACAACAGACTCGTGACTTCTATAATTTAGAGAAGTTGTGGGGTACCGAAACTAAGGTTGAAATCGAAGCTGAGTCAAAGGCCAAGTAGCAGAATGAAAATCCATTTATTAGCAACTGGAACCAAAATGCCCGATTGGGTAAATACAGGTTACTTCGAGTATGCCAATAGATTAAATGGAAACGTACAGCTACATTTGAAAGAAATCCCGGCAGAGAAGCGCACTAAAAATAGTGATACTCAAGCGATCTGTAAAAAAGAGTCTGACAAGTTAATCAAAGCGATTCCTAATGGTTGTCATGTGGTTGCGCTAGATGTTTTAGGGCAAGCTTGGAATACAGAAAAACTAGCCAAGCAGATGGAAAACTGGATGATGTCAGGCAAAGATGTCGCATTGTTAGTCGGTGGCCCAGAGGGCATGACAAGAGACTGTGTGAATCGTGCTAATCAGGTCTGGTCTTTATCGGCTTTAACGTTTCCTCATCCCTTAGTACGGGTGTTATTAGCAGAGCAACTTTATAGAGGTTGGACTGTTACCGAAAACCACCCTTATCATCGAGCGGGTTAGACCTTGCCTCAAGAAATCATCTTAGCATCCTCTTCTCCTCGTCGTAGAGAATTGCTTGATCAGATAGGTGTCCGCTATCATGTGATGGTTGCTGATATAGATGAATCCGCGCTGCCGAATGAATCTGCTGAGATGTTGGTACAAAGATTGGCACAAGAAAAAGCTGAAGCAGTCTGGCAGTTGACCCAAGAAGCCGCAGGTAAAAATAAGCTAGTCTTGGGTGCTGATACTCTCGGTGTTTTGGATGGAGCTGTGCTAGAAGGTCAATTATTGGTGAAGCCTACTGACTATGATCATGCTCATCACATGCTGTCATCCATGTCCGGAAGTAGTCATAAAATACTTTCTGCAGTGGCTATTCGCCATCAATTGGGTTGTGAAGTCATATTGAATGTCAACAAAGTGTATTTTAAAACGTTGACGGATAAGGAAATTAAAAATTACTGGCAAAGTGGAGAGCCACAAGACAAGGCAGGTGCCTATGCGATTCAAGGGTATGGAGCCGTGTTTATCAAGCGGATCGAAGGGTCGTATTCAGGTGTGATGGGATTACCATTGTATGAAACACAACAACTACTAAATAGAGTGAATAACTACAATAATGAATGCTGAACTACTAATCAATGTCACTCCACAAGAAGCTCGTGTTGCTCTACTTAATAACGGTGTTCTACAAGAAGTTCATATCGAAAGAACAACGCATCAAGGTATTGTTGGGAATATATATAAAGGTAAAGTCAGTCGAGTGCTTCCAGGAATGGAAGCAGCTTTTATTAATATTGGTCTGGAAAAAGCTGCTTTTCTGCACGCCTCAGACTTAACTCCTAAATTTAAAGATGTAGTAAAAAGTAAGGGCGATGCGAGTGATGTAGGTGATGATAGGACTCTGAACATTAAGGATTTACTTTATGAAGGAAAATCTATTCTAGTTCAGGTGATCAAAGATCCACTGGGTACCAAAGGTGCGCGATTAACAACTTATGTAACCATTCCTTCAAGGTCATTAGTTTTAGTGCCAGAAGATAGTTCATTGGGAGTGTCCAGTAAGATAGAGGATCCTGAAGAGCGTGAACGACTAAAAGGCTTGGTTGAAGTCATTCGCAGTGAAACAGATGATGACTTTGGTTATATTATTCGAACAGCAGCGGAAGGTGTTGATGAATCCGTTATGCGTGCGGATGTTGCCTTTTTAAGGAAACGTTGGAAAGATATTCAAGCGCTTTCCAAAGAAACCACCAAGCCAGCTGTAATGTATTCTGACCTACCTCTCGTGCAGCGCGTACTAAGAGATATGAGTGCAGAATCAATGGAAAAAGTTCGTATTGACTCTCGCGAGACGTTAACTAGCGTGCAACAGTTTTGTGAATCATACATTCCTGAACTACTTAACATCATTGAGCATTATCCTGGTGAAAGACCGATTTTTGATATCTATGGTGTTGAAGATGAAATCCAGAAAGCGCTGGAGCGGCAAGTACAATTAAAGTCTGGCGGGTATTTGATCATAGATCAGACTGAATCAATGACTACCATCGACGTCAATACAGGTCGATTCGTAGGTCATCGTAATCTAGAAGAAACCATATTCAAGACAAACCTTGAAGCTGCACAAGCCCTTGCACGACAGCTACGATTACGAAATTTGGGTGGCATTATTATTATCGACTTTATCGATATGATGGATTTCAACCACCGCCAACAAGTATTACAAGCCTTAGAAAAAGCCCTTGCAGCGGATTATGCGAAGACCTATGTGAGCACAGTTTCACAACTAGGGCTAGTTGAAATGACTCGCAAACGTACTCGCGAAAGCTTGGAACATATTGTGTGTGAGGCATGCCCTATCTGCACCGGAAAAGGCTACCTAAAAACAGCACAGACGGTGTGTTATGAAATATTCCGAGAGATATTGCGAGAAGTAAGGCAATTTGATGCAAAAGAGTTGTTGGTGTTAGCTTCTCAAGAAGTGGTTGATTTACTGCTAGACGAGGAGTCAGATAACCTTGCACAACTGCAAACCTTTGTAGATAGAAATATTCGATTTCAAGTTGAGTCGCTTTATACACAAGAGCAATACGATATTGTTCTAATGTAGTCGCTAGGGAAACTCTGATCAAGTCATTAGTCGTTTCCCTGACTCAGGAAATTCGACCAGACTGAATCAGAGCTTCCTTAGGCTTACCTTCTTTCTAATGCTAGTGCTAATTAATATATATAAAAGAGTGGAGAAAATAATGGCAAAAATTGCCGCTGTTCAAATGGCGTCAGGTCCTCATGTTCAAGCCAACTTGATGGAAGCTTCTCGATTAATAAAAGAAGCTGCGACTCAAGGTGCAGCAATGGTTGTGTTGCCTGAAACCTTTGCCATTATGGGAAATAGCCCGCTGGATACTGTTAAAGTGGCAGAACCCGCTGGAGATGGTTCCATGCAGTCTTTTATGAGTCAATGCGCAAAAGACAACAAGGTGTGGATAGTGGCTGGAACCATTCCTATTAAATCTGATAACCCCGATAAGTATTATGCGGCCTCCATTATGTATAACGACAAAGGCCAGCAAGTTGCACGCTACGATAAAAGACACTTGTTTGATGTCGAGCTATCTGAAGCCAAAGAAACTTATACCGAGAGTGATACGATTGCTGCGGGTGAAGATCTAGTAGTGGTTGATACACCGTTCGGAAAAGTGGGTATGGCGGTTTGTTACGACTTGAGGTTTCCTGCTTATTTCCGAAAAATGATGGCGGCAGATGCGGAGATCTTTGTGTTGCCTTCAGCATTTACTGAAACTACAGGAAAAGCGCATTGGGAAGTGCTCTTGAGAGCTAGAGCAATTGAAAATCTATGTTATATGATTGCGCCAGCGCAAGGTGGTTATCATGTCAGTGGGCGTACCACCTATGGTCATAGCATGGTCATAGATTATTGGGGTAATGTGCGTGAAGAGCTGGGGAAAGGAGCGGGAATTATTTTGATTGATACAGATCTCAAGGCGCAAGCTGCCACTCGAAAAGCTTTCCCCGTGTTGGAACATCGACTAGACGGATAGCTTGCTCTGTTACTAAAACCCCTTTTAAATGTTGGAACACATGTATGAATGACCCCATGAATCTAGCACAGGCTGCAATTCTTGAGCCTGCTGGTCTTACTGAAAACGATCTTGATCAAGTCTTTGCTAAGTTAAATCAATCAAAGATAGATTTAGCCGATGTTTACTTTCAATCATCTCGCCATGAGTCTTGGTCTTTAGAAGATAGCATTGTTAAGTCAGGTAGCTATAGTATTGAACAAGGGTTTGGTGTGCGCGCTGTGTCTGGCGAGCAAACAGGTTTTGCTTACTCAGATGAGATCACACTGGATGCTTTGCTGGACTCCGCAGAAGCAGCTAGAGCGATTACCAAATCGGGTACCAGCAAAAAAGTAAAAGTGTGGCAGCGCCAAAAAAATCCACAGCAATTATACCTACCTAGTAATCCATTAGAGTCTCTGACAGAAACCGAAAAGATTGCACTATTGCACCTTGCCGATAAAACTGCCCGAGCGGAAAGCCCTTATGTGCAACAAGTCATTCCTAGCTTATCGGCTGTATTTGAAGTTATTTTGATAGCAGATAATGAAGGTCAACTTGTGGCCGATGTGCGTCCCTTAGTACGTATGAATGTAACCGTGATTGTCGATAAGAAAGGCGAACGAGAAAGTGCTAGTTTTGGCGGTGGTGGTCGGCATGACCTCACATGGTTTAACAAAGAGCAACGAGTAGAAGAATATGCACGTGAAGCGGTACGACTGGCATTGGTTAACCTAGAAGCAGTGGCAGCACCCGCAGGTAGTATGGATGTGGTGCTGGGTAATGGTTGGCCGGGTATTTTATTGCATGAGGCTGTGGGTCATGGCTTGGAAGGCGATTTTAACCGCAAAGGCACCTCTGCTTTTTCAGGAAAAATAGGTCAGCAAGTAGCTTCAAAAGGAGTGACCGTTGTGGATGATGGTACCTTAGAAAAAAGGCGAGGTTCATTAAGTGTTGATGATGAAGGTACCCCTACTCAATGCACTACTTTAATTGAAGATGGCATATTGAAAGGCTACATGCAGGATAAGCTAAATGCTCGACTGATGAAAACCAATGTAACGGGCAACGGAAGACGTGAATCTTATTCTCACCTACCCATGCCAAGAATGACCAATACCTATATGCACGCAGGCGAACAAGACCCAGAAGAAATTATTGCATCCGTAAAAAAAGGGCTTTATGCCGTTAGCTTTGGTGGTGGTCAGGTTGATATAACCTCCGGGAAATTCGTTTTCTCATCATCAGAAGCTTATCTGATTGAAAATGGAAAAATAGGTCAGCCAGTGAAAGGCGCTACCTTAATTGGTAATGGCCCTGATGCCATGACGAGGATCAGTATGATTGGTAATGACCTGGAGCTAGACTCAGGAGTGGGAGTGTGTGGTAAAGCAGGGCAAAGTGTTCCTGTGGGAGTAGGGCAGCCCACTTTGCGAATTGATGATTTAACAGTAGGAGGGACTGCTTAATGAGTCATACAGCAAGCCAAGAAGAAATTAACCAAGAAAACACATTACGTGAGCGAGCAGAAGGTGTTTTAAAAGAAGCTAAAAAATTAGGTGCTACTGCTGTTGAAGTGAGCACTAGCAGTGGTGAAGGGTTATCCGTAGATGTGCGACTGTCTGAGGTGGAAACACTGGAGTTTCATCGTGACCAAGGTTTGGGGATCACCGTTTATTTTGGACAAAAGAAAGGCAATGCCAGTACAGGTGATGTTTCTCAGCAGGCCATCAAAGATACGGTAGCGGCTGCTTGTCGTATCGCTAAGTATACTTCAGAAGATGAGTTTTCAGGATTAGCGGATGCAGAACTAATGGCAACCGAATTTCCTGATTTAGACCTTTATCACCCTTGGGATATTCAAGCGGATGAAGCAATAGAGTTAGCACGAAAGTGCGAAGCAGCAGCACGAGACTATAGTCCACTTATTACCAACTCAGATGGTGCTAGTGTCGGTAGCTATCGCGGCGTTAGTGTGTATGCCAATAGCCATGGTTTCACGGGTGTCAGTAAAGGTACTAGTCATAATTTGTCTGCAACCATGGTTGCCCAAGAGGGCGACTCGATGCAGCGCGATTTTTGGTATACCAGCTCTCGCTTGCAAGCCTTAATGGACTCACCAGAAAACGTAGGTAGGCAGGCTTCTGCAAGAGCTATTAAGCGCTTACATGGTAAACAAGTAGCAACCACTAAAGTTCCCGTTTTGTATGTTCCTAAAATGGCACGTAGCTTAGTTGGACATTTTACTGGAGCCATTAGTGGTGGGTCTCAATATCGTAAAGCTAGTTTTTTGTTGGATGCAGTAGGCGAAAAAATATTTCCTGATTTTGTGCGTTTACACGAACAGCCGTTTATTCCTCAAGGACTAGGTAGTGCGAGCTTTGATAAGGAAGGTGTCGCTCTTAAAGAGAATGACCTTATTACTGATGGAGTGGTACAAAGTTATTTATTAGGAAGTTATTCAGCGCGTAAGCTAGGCTTGCAAACTACGGGTCATGCCGGAGGCGTTCACAACCTAAGCCTTGAAAGCACGGGTCAAAGTTTTGAGGAAATGCTAAAGATGCTAGGTACAGGCTTGCTTGTATCAGAGCTTATTGGCAATAGTGTTAATGGCATTACTGGTGATTATTCACGAGGAGCATCAGGTTTTTGGGTGGAGAATGGCGAGATTCAATATCCAGTTGATGAAATTACTATTGCGGGTAATTTAAAGGATATGTATCAGCATATTGTTGCTATTGGTAATGATATTGACTACCAAGGCAATACTAGAACAGGTTCAATTCTTATTGAGGAAATGAC
>JAZGES010000142.1:0-7515 GCA_036478935.1 Thiotrichaceae bacterium | reverse complement strand
CATAATCATCACCCCCTGTTAATGCGTATTTTAAGGCGGTTTTCTGATCAATTTTGTTCAAGGCTTTAGATAATGGAATATTATCGAGGTCAATCTTGGCGCCAACTTTTGAAGCTTCAAGAATATGGTTAAGGTCTGCTAAAAAGCCATCCGATATATCGAGGCAGGTATTGGCATAGTCACGAATTATTTGGCTTTCTCTATTTCTGGGTTTTGGGTAATTTAGTTTTTCAATACAACTACTTTCATGCTGTTCTGATTCATATCTCTGTTGCACCATCGCTAAACCTGCTGCGGCATCCCCTAATGTTCCCGTTACATAGATAATGTCAGTGTGTTTTGCTGTTGAGCGTAGCATGAGCTGTTTGGGCTCTGCTAATCCCATTGCAGTAATACTAATACTGAGTGGACCTTTGGTAGTGTCACCGCCTATTAGTTGTATATTAGCGGCATCCGCTAGTTCTTTTAATCCTGTTGAGAAGTCTGCTAACCATTGTTTATTCTGATCAGGCAATGTCAGTGCGAGTGTAAACCACGCTGGGTCTGCACCCATTGCCGCTAGATCACTTAAATTTACGGCTAGTGATTTATAACCAATAGCGTGAGCTGGAGTTTCTTCTGGGAAATGTACGTTTGAAATGAGTGTGTCGGTGGTGACGACTAGTTGTTTATTGGGGGGAACTTGTAGGACTGCGCCGTCATCACCTATGCCTTTTATAACACCACATGTAGTGCCGCTCTCTGAGGGGTCGGCTGTGTAGTGCCAGTTGAAATAGGTTTGAATTAGGTCGAATTCTGAAGACATGGTTTTTTATGCTCCCACCCCTGCTAGGTGGATGGGACTTTTTCTTTGTCGGAATATTGGTTACAAGTCTAATACATCTTGCATATTGTATAAGCCGCTGTCTTTGCCTGCTAACCATGTAGCAGCACGCATCGCGCCTTTTCCAAAGGTCATTCTACTTGAAGCTTTGTGGGTGATTTCTACCCGTTCTCCTATTCCTGCAAACATCACAGTATGATCGCCAACGATATCACCTGCACGAATCGTAGCAAACCCTATGGTTTGGGGATCACGTTCTCCGGTATTGCCTTCTCGTCCATAGACTGCACATTCATTTAGATCACGACCTAATGCATCCGCTACGACTTCACCCATGATTAGAGCGGTTCCTGAAGGAGCATCCACTTTATGGCGATGGTGTGCTTCGGTGATTTCAATATCTACATCGTCACCTAATACTCTGGCCGCCATGTCTAGAAGCTTTAAGGTTAGGTTTACGCCTACGCTCATATTGGGGGCTAAGATGACGGCAATACTTTCTGCTGTTTCTGTGATGGTTTGCTTTTCTTCATCACTAAAACCTGTGGTGCCGATAATCATTTTTTTGTTATTTTGTTTGCACCACGCTAGGTGTTTTAGGCATGGTTCTGGTCTGGTAAAGTCTATTAAGATATCGAAGTCTTGTTCTGCATCATCTAGGGAGCCTGCTATTTTAACGCCTAATTTTCCCACTCCGGCTAGTTCACCTGCATCAGCGCCTAGTAAAGAGCTTTCGGGGTATTCTGTAGCAACCGTTACGTTGAGGTTTTCGGTTTCGTTGCAAGCTTCTATTAGGGTTTTACCCATGCGTCCTGCTGCGCCTACGATGGCTATATTAGTCATTACTTTCTCCTTGTTTTTCTGCCCCCTAAACTCCCGTTCTAAAGAAGATCGCAAAGTAGAAGTAGGTCATATAAGCGATAGCGTCATACGACAAGGAAGTTATTCGACAACTTGCCGGATGACGTTCCTTATCCGACCTACATGAAGGGGGACTAGATTACTTCTTATCTTTTTCGGTATCAAACCAGCCTTTCACGCCTTCAAAAAAGGTTTTTCCTTTATCAGTCCATGTATGTTCTTTCGGACTATGGCGTTTGCCGCCTTCGTTAATTGATTTTTCTAATTCTTCTAACAACTTTTTCTGGTCTTTGGTTAGATTAACCGGAGTTTCTACTGCGATATGACAATACAAATCACCCACTGCTGCACTTCGCACGGACTTTACGCCTTTTCCTGATAATCGAAATAGCTTGCCTGTTTGTGTTTCAACTGGGATTTTTAGCTTAACCTGGCCATTTAAAGTAGGAACTGTAATTTCCCCACCCAATGCTGCTGTTGCAAAACTCAATGGAATATCACAATGTAGATCATTACCATCACGGGTAAATAATGCATGTCGTTTTATAGAAACTTCTACATAAAGATCACCAGAAACACCACCATTGGCACCGGCTTCGCCTTCACCCGTTAAGCGAATACGATCACCCGTATCCACGCCTGCAGGAATGGTTACAGATAGTGTTTTTTGCTTTTCAGTTCGCCCTTGCCCATGACAACTGTCACAAGGATCTTTAATCATTTTCCCCGTGCCACGACACTGTGGGCAAGGTTGCTGTACTGAGAAGAAACCTTGTTGCATGCGTACTTGGCCTTGGCCATGGCAGGTTGAACACGTTTCTGGGTGTGAGCCTTCTTTTGCTCCTGAACCACCACAGGGTTCACACTTTTGTAGTGTTGGAATACGAACATCAATGTCGGTTCCAAATACGGCTTCTTCTAGTGTTAGGCTAAGATTGTATTGTAAGTCATTACCGCGATGAACGCGTGCTCCACCACGACCTCCTCCACCAGCGCCACCAAAAATATCTCCGAAAATATCTCCGAAAATATCACCCATGCCAGCGCCGCCACCTGCACCACCACCAAAGCCACCCGCACCTTCTACTCCCGCATGCCCAAACTGGTCGTAAGCGGCACGTTTTTGTGAATCACTTAATACCTCATGAGCTTCTTTGGCATCTTTAAATTTTTGTTCTGCCGTTGCATCATCAGGATTGCGGTCAGGGTGATGCTTCATCGCTAAACGACGATAAGCTTTCTTAAGGTCTGCATCACTGGCATTTTTGCTAACGCCTAGGGTTTCATAATAATCAGCTTTGGACATGATCAGCATTTCTCATTTTTTAACTTTTAAGATTGGCTTCGTAGCTTTTGATGCAAGAACAAAGACAAACTTAAAGGCTATTTTAAATAGCTATGTAAAAATTATTCAGTTACAAAAAGTAAAGGCACGGAAAATCTATTCCGTGCCTAATTTACTATTGAGTTAATCGGACTGACTACATTTAGTCAGTCCGATTAGCAATGAAGATTAAGACGTTTTTTCTTTGTCTTTATCGTCATCCACTTCTTCAAACTCAGCATCGACAACATCGTCGTCTTTCTCAGCTTCTTCAGCTGAGGCTGTGTCTTCAGCACCGCCTTCTGCCGCACCGGCTGCTGCCATTTGTGCTAATGCACCAGCGGCTTCAGATAGTGCTTGTGACTTGCTTTCGATGAGGTCTTTATCGTCGCCTTTAGCAGCTTCTTTAACTTCCTCAATTAAGCCTGTCACTTTCGCTTTTTCGTCATCTGGCACCTTGTCACCAAGATCTTTCAATGACTTCTCAGCGCTATGTGCAAGACCGTCAGCTTGGTTACGTGCATCTACTAACTCACGCATCTTCTTATCTTCTTCTGCATGAGACTCAGCGTCTTGAACCATTTGCTCGACTTCTTCATCAGACAAACCACTTGAGGCTTTGATGACGATAGACTGCTCTTTACCAGTTGCTTTATCTTTAGCTGATACATTCAAGATACCGTTGGCATCTATATCAAAAGATACTTCGATCTGTGGCATTCCACGTGGTGCTGGTGGAATATCCTGTAGATCAAAACGACCTAGTGACTTATTGCCAGTAGCCATCTCGCGCTCACCCTGCAATACATGCACAGTTACCGCTTGTTGGTTATCTTCTGCTGTTGAGAACGTCTGCGATGCCTTGGTAGGAATCGTTGTGTTTTTCTCAATCAACTTGGTCATTACACTACCCATGGTCTCAATACCAAGAGATAGAGGCGTTACGTCAAGCAATAAGATATCAGTTACACCACCACCTAGCACACCACCTTGAATCGCAGCACCTAAAGCAACCGCTTCATCTGGGTTTACGTCTTTACGTGGCTCTTTGCCAAAGAAGTCTTGAACTGTTGCCTGAACTTTAGGCATACGGCTCTGACCACCGACAAGAATGACGTCGTTGATATCAGAATTGCTAAGACCTGCATCTTTCATTGCTGTCTTACAAGGCTCGATAGTACGTTGAATCAACTCTTCAACTAAAGACTCAAGCTTGGCACGTGTCACTTTCACGTTTAAGTGCTTAGGGCCTGTCGCATCAGCTGTAACGTAAGGAAGGTTCACTTCCGTTTGCTGTGTAGATGACAATTCGATTTTAGCTTTTTCCGCAGCTTCTTTAAGACGCTGTAGTGCTAGTGGATCGTTATGAAGATCCATACCATTTTCTTTTTGGAATTCATCCGCCAAGTAGTTGATCAACTCCATATCGAAGTCTTCACCACCGAGGAATGTATCACCATTAGTCGCTAATACTTCAAACTGATACTCGCCGTCGATCTCAGCTATTTCAATAACCGATATATCGAATGTACCACCACCCAAGTCATATACAACAATGGTGCTATCGCCTTTACCCGCTTTATCCATTCCGAAAGCAAGTGCAGCCGCTGTAGGCTCATTGATAATACGCTTAACTTCTAGACCAGCAATTTTGCCTGCGTCTTTAGTAGCTTGACGTTGTGAGTCATTGAAGTAAGCAGGAACAGTAATAACCGCTTCTGTGACTTCTTCACCTAAATAGGCTTCTGCATCACGCTTCATCTTCTTTAGAATCTGTGCAGATACTTCTGGCGGAGCCATTTTCTTGCCGTTTGCCTCAACCCATGCATCACCGTTATCTGCTTTTACAATTTTATACGGTACGAGTTTGATGTCTTTCTGTACGGCCTTTTCATCAAAGGTACGTCCAATCAAACGTTTTACCGCATAGATCGTGTTTTCAGGGTTTGTCACTGCTTGACGTTTTGCAGGCTGACCTACTAAAATCTCATCACCATAAGCGATAACTGAGGGAGTTGTACGCTCGCCTTCTGCATTTTCAATAACTTTAGGTTTACCGTTTTCCATTACCGCTAGGCATGAATTCGTTGTACCTAAGTCTATTCCAATAATATGTCCCATATTAAATCTCCAACTATTCTTTAATGTTTCTTTCGATTGACACAAAAAGTGTGGGTTCTTTTATGTTTTTCAACCGACTAATTTATTTATTTTGAACGAAGCTAAATGAACCTAGCTAACAAAAGTAGTAGCTACTTAGTTCTTACAAACCACTACCATCGCAGGCCTAATTAAACGACCATTCAAGGTATAACCTTTCTGCATGACAGAAATGACATCATTATCCTTTTGACCATCCCCAGGTAGCATGGAAATAGCTTGATGATAATCGGGGTTGAACGCCTCACCTACGGGGTTGACTACTTCAACCTTATGTTTATTCAGTGCATCCAAAAGAACTTTTAAGGTTAAATCCATACCTTCACGAATCTGCCCTACATCACCTTCGGCTGCCATTCCCATTTCGAGACTGTCTGCAACAGGTAGTAAACTCTCTGCGAATTTCTTAACCGCAAACTTATGCGCATCATCAACTTGCTTTTCGTTTCTGCGGCGAAGGTTATTCATCTCCGCTTGCAGCCGTACAAATTTATCCCAGTTCTCATCTGCTTTTCCCTTGGCTTCTTCTAACTCAAGCTCCAAAGGCGATTTTTCAGCTTGCTCGCTGTCTTCTACCGCTTCATTTTGTTCAAGATCAGCAGCTTTATTCACAGCATCTTGTGGATCAATTAGGTCTTCATCACGTTTATCATTCATCTGGTAGCATCTCCAAAGTCGTACTGAATTATTTATCTGAACTTAATTTATAGGAACGTGCATGTAATTTTGTTCAGATTTGGCTGACAAATTAATGGGGGAATATCTTGGTATTTTCAAGTCTAGAAGTGAAAAAAATATCTATTTAAAATAGCGGATACTGTCAACAAAAGCCTTGGACTTACGTTAGGAGTGTAGGGATGTAAATTATCCTGTAGTCAGGGCTAACAATGTTATTTAGATTTTTAATTCTTAAAACCTTATTTCTCTTCTCTATCTCTCTGTCGCAACTTGCTTACGGGGAAGAAACCACTCGTGTTGTTTTTTACACGAAACCTGTAGTTGAAGACTGGCCGGATAGTTATTACCTTCTCTATGGTTTTACCGTAGCGGCCGTCGTACTTTTCATCATGGCGGTCATGAAAAAACATGACCAACTCTCTTAGACTATATTTTCTCTATTATAATGGTAATCAGGCAAGAATCAGGTCTTTTTATCTAAGATCTGGGCTACCCGCTTAATAAACCCGTCCATTTCAGGAAAAGCTACATCTGCCTCTCGTTGCTTTACTCCCCACATCGGTTCCGGAAAGTGGCTGTCTTTTTTATATCGCGCCATGATATGCCAATGTACTTTAGGTAAGTAGTTTGCGAAAGATGCAATATTAATTTTATCTGGCTGAAAATACTGAATCATTTCTTTTTCAAGAATCAATAACGCTCGAAATATTTCATATTGAGTTTCTATACTACAGTCAGTGAGTTCCTTCGCCTCTTCCTTGGCAAATATTTTTAACCACGGTATATCCGCTTCTTCCTGCTCAATATAGATCCATTCATTTTCGTAAAGTATCGTCATTTTTACTCGTAGTTATTTCAACCACTGTCGCTTGACAGTCATATTTAGATAAACTGCTATACATTACATCAGAAAGTTAGCCTTGGCATTTAATTCAGTATGCTACATTACAGGAATGGGAATTAACGAAAGAAATAGATTTTTGTCACCGCGTGTATTTTTATTAACGCGCATGATAAGAACAGCACAACATGATTAAACAAGGACTTAGTCTAAAGCTTGGGCAAAGCTTGTCCATGACACCTCAATTGCAGCAAGCTATTCGCATGTTGCAACTGTCTACTATTGAGTTACAACAAGAAATCCGTCAAGCACTTGAAAGCAACCCTATGCTTGAAGAATCATCTGAGCGTGATGATTTAAGTTCGGATGTGGAGCAAGAAGCGACTAGCACAGAGACTGAATCCAATATTGAAAAAAACCTCCCTGACGACCTAGCCGCAGATACCTCATGGGATGAGGTTTATGATATGTCAGCCTCAGATTCAAACATCAGCAGCCCAAGCAGTGCAGATAACAGCAACCTACTTGAAACCCTCAATGCTGAAGTCACCGGACTAAAAGAGCATCTACTCTGGCAGATCAACACCACTAATTTTAGTATTCAAGATAAAATTATCGCTGCTACCCTTATTGATGCACTAGATGATAAGGGTTTTCTTACCGAATCAGTTGAAGATATTCACGCCAGTTTGAGCCATCAATTATTAATAGATGTTGATTAAGTAGTTGCAATTTTGCATTACATACAGCATTTAGATCCTATCGGAGTGGGTGCCCACAACCTACAAGAATGTTTGCTTCTACAACTAACACAACTCCATTCTAAGC
>JAZGES010000141.1:0-5227 GCA_036478935.1 Thiotrichaceae bacterium | reverse complement strand
CTTCGATTGTTTCTAGCGTAAAAACCAGCGATTGTGGAACAGGAAAGCCATCTTCCTGCAATAGCCTGTATACAAGCGCCTTGTCTCCTGCTAGCTCTAGAGTAACCGCAGTATCCAGCATAACTCGTTCACCATGAACAAAAGTACTGTTACCCTCTTTCTTTATTAGAAACCAGCTACTGCCCATATCTTCTATCTCTGCACCAATACCCCCAGCCGCCTTTTCCCAGAAGTCAGTATAAAATCGAGTTCTTAATGAAGCAAAGGCTCTACGTTGCGCTCTTGCGCCGGGAGATACTTTATCCGTTACTTTTTTCACCAGACGCGTTAGCGTCGTGACTTTCTTTTGCCACATAGCGTTTACTCATCTCCAAGCGAACAGTTACCCTGCTTCAGCATGTCATCAACCCAGGCATTTGAGAAAATACCTTGCTTTACTTGAGCTACATATTTCTCAAGGTTAGCTTTTTGTACATGTAAGCGCTCTAAAATATCTTCAGCAAAGTCTTTACGAATAACGACCACACCATTCTCATCACCTCGAATAATATCCCCGGGGTTAACTACAATTCCACCACAAGATACGGAATAGCCAAGCTCCCCAGGGCCACGATGCAAAGGACCAATAGGAGTGATACCCGTAGCAAAAACAGGCAGCCCTGTTTCCCTAATACCTTCAATATCTCTGACCAAGCCATCAATAACAAAAGACTGAATACCAATATGTTTTGCTTTGTTTGAAACAAGATCTCCTAAAACAGCATGGCTTCTGTTTCCAGAAGTATCGACCACTACAATATCTCCTGGCTTTGCAACATCAAGTGCCTTATGCACCATTAAGTTATCACCAGGAAAGACCTTTACAGTACAAGCTGGGCCACAAATTTCTTTATCATTTGAGACATTGTGAATATCGGGCGACATCGTATAGAGACGGTTGATTAAGTCTGATATATCTGGAGTTGGGTACTTGCTAAACGCTTCAATAAGCGCAGGATCAGGACGTTCTATTTCATGACGAACCCGAAAGCCAGGCCCACAGTGCATTTCGGTTGTGCTTGGTCTTCCAGCCATTTTATTATCTCCAGTGTATTTTTCTTCGGTATCAGCTAATGGGTATCCAATAAGCTCACATCACCAATTTAATAATTATTATATACTTTATTATTCAATTATTTAGGTGGATTATTTGGCATTTATTGTACTCATTATATTGACTTAAGAAATAAGCGTCAATGCTTGCTAGATAATTGGACTACATTTAAAATCAATGGGTTATCGCACAGCATGAAAGACTCGTTCTATTTAGAGCATGATATAAAGTGCTCTAAATAGACTTCTTTTGGGTGATAGGAGCTTATCTCAGACAAACTTCTATCTAGTTATACTAACGATATTCAGCATCAAGATGAGTATTCTTTTAAGCGGTTGCCGTGTGTGATGAATTTCCAGCTAGTTGATGAGACGCATCGGCATTAAGCGCTGAACTGAAAAACGTTAGAGGTAAGGCAAGAACACTAAGAGCTGCAACCATTTTCGTTTGATCATATATCCTCTTTGAAAGCATTTGAGTATGCCTACCGAGGGTAGTTGAAAAAAAATAAGAGTAACAGTGACATAATGTCGCAGTCGTGGATTGAGTTTGAGTTTGAGTTTGAGCTTGAGTATTTTTATTCTTTTCTCTTGAGCTTCTTATTTATCGCCCAAACAAACCTTTATTGCTATCAAATTTGTAGTTCAAATCTACTTCTTGCTGCTCACCTGAAAGCACTTCTGCTTGTAGGCGTTTGTTGATCTGATAAGTCACCGCAACTTTTTGCAGAGAATCAAATAAACCTACGATGTATTTCACATACAGTCTGGAACCAATTTTTTTACCTAGCGACAACTCACTATCACGGTAGTTTCCGGTACTAGAACTAATGCCTACATCATCCAAGCCAAGCCCACCACCCAGCTTTTGTGCCATGGTTTCCCCACCCTTGATTCCAAGTCCTGAAATAGCACTGGTTAGTAATGCTGAATCACCGGATGAAGCACTGGCAACAGAATGCCCTGTTAACAAATAACTGAGCGTGTCTGTTTCTGTTTGTGGAGGTTCTGAGAAGAGTTCTGACTCTGGGTGCTGGGCTGTGCCGCGCAAACCAATCCCTACCATAATATCTCCGGGAATTTTACGAACTGCTCGTATATCCAGTCCGGGGTTATCAACCGAACCATCAAACAACAGTCGTCCACGCTCTATTTCCAACTCTTGTCCGTAAGCTTTATAGATACCATCAACAATATTTAATGCTCCCTGAGTCACTATATCTTGACGTGTTTTTTGTACTCTTATGCGCCCAGTGAGTCTTGACTTAAAGCCGAAACCAGAGAAAGATACCTTGTCTCCTAGCTCTACTACGACATTAGGTTGAATATTCAAAACAGGTTCTTTGCCGTTAGCTGCTTTACTTCCTACTTTCCTAGTTCCCTTCTGCTTTCCCTTATTTCCTTGAGTAGGCTCTCGTCCAATAATAACAATATCGTCAGAGCGCTGTTTGGCAGAGGTGGGGATTTCTCTTAGCGTAACGGTAGTTTCTGGTATTTTTACTGTACCGGTAATGACGACTGATCGAGGCTGTGCCTTGATGACTAGGTTAGGCGATACTTGAGCTTGTACTTCATGCGTATTCATGAGTAATAGGCGATCACCCACCAAATTCAGATCAGCTTTCCAATTGGGTAAGTTTGCTAAATAGAGTTTTCCATTCGCTTTGAGTGTGCCCTGACCTGCTTTCAATGAACCCGTAATAATCATTTGATCTGCACGGTTTGCTTTTGCTGTTAGTTGAATAGCCTGTAGACGTGCGCCTGTTTCTGGCAGGAACAATGATGCATTTTTCAGCTGTGCAGAACCGGTAACAACAGGTTTACCGAGTGTGCCTTTAACAACCACATCAGCATCCAGTCTGCCTTTAAGCTCATCAATATCATTTGAGAACTGCTGCACCCAATGGATATCAGGAATAGCAATGTTTACTTTGGCGTTGATACGCGACTGTTGATTATTCTTGGCTAGATCCATTCTGCCTTCTGCGCGTAGCTGTCCTCGTCCCTTCAAATCCATACTAGCTTTGAGGTCTACACGTTTATCATTGACGGACACATTTGCTATTGCGTTAGAATATTGTAACGTTTCAGGTCGACCCTTTTCATTTTTAATGGTGATGCTGCTATTGGGCAAAAGCACCTTAAATTTGCCTTTAGGCTTTCCATTAACTTGGGTGAAATCAAAGTCAGCATTCACCAGACCGGGCAAGGTTAAGTTATCTGGCATCCAGGGCTTTCCCATTGATAACGGTATCTTCTGCAAGGTTCCTTTTGCTTTTATACCTTTGGCGACAGACCATTCGCCTTCTGCACAAAGTCTTGCTTTTTTATTATTGCTTAAACAAAAAAGTGAGCTACTAGCTTGCTTTGCAGATGCTTTTATAGCCACAGAGTTATTCAATTTCCAGTTACCAGCGGGGGTATCACGCAGCCCTAGTTTGCGTAAGGTTCCCTGCCATTGTTCATTCTGCCAACCCCCATTGGCTAACAGGTTCAACTTGCCATCTTTATGCTGAATATCTAGCTTTACTGAATGATCTTCCAGCTTGCCCGTTCCATCTATCGTTGCCTTTTGGATAATATTCTCGCCTTGTTTTAAATGATCCAAAGTAGCTTTTATAGTGTAAATATCACCCTTCTGGTCTGCTTTTAGATCAATTGCAGCAATGCTCAAGTCCTCGTAGCGTAATCGTTTACCTTTTAAATCTGCTTTAATTTGAAGTTGTTCCAGATTACCAGCCAGGTTACCTTTACCCTTTAGGCTTCCTCCAAGACCTGGCCAAGCTTGTGAAAGTCTAGGCGCATCAATATCCCAAAGTAAGTCAAAAGGCTCACTAGCTTTTCCATTAGCTTGTAAACGGTTCTTTCCTGCAACAACTATTAAATCATGAAGCTCTAGCTTGCCTAACTCAGAAACAATATTGCCTTTAACATCAAGCGGCCTACCTTCTACCTTGCCTTTGAGTGTTGATATTTTTAGCTTATAAGTAGATCCATCTAAAGCACCTGATAGCTTTCCAGAGCCTTTAACATGACCTTTGATATCTGCATATAACTGGTTAAGGTTTTGTGCGTTTATCTCCCAATTAACGCCTAAGTCATCACCTGTATTCCCATTTAAGGTTAACTGATTCTTGCCAACACCAAGGATGACATTGTGTGCCGTAACGATCTCATTTTGTAACTTAACATCGCCGCTGGCTTTAATAGGGTAATCCTGAACTTTACCTTGCAGGGTTTCGATATGCAGCGCCACACGCGAACCATCTAGCAAGCCTTTTGCGTTTCCTTTGCCTTTTAGCCGTCCGGTTATTTCGGGATAAAGCTGTGTCAGGTTCTTTGCATCTATTTGCCAATCAATACCGTGACTTTCATCTGCCGAACCGTTGAGCTGGACTCGATTATTCCCTACATTAATTGCCAGATTCTCAGCAGAAATTAATTGTCCATCAAGCTGGACTCCGCCCTTGGCATCAATGGGGTAATCCAGCACCTTGCCTTTCAATACATCAATAAAGAGGGCGAACTTTGAACCATCTCGCTGACCTGTAAGTTTGCCTTTGCCTGACAACTTGCCATGAATTGATTGATGTAGTTGTTCTAATTTAGGAGCTTCTAGTTGCCAATTAACAACCAGATCATTATTAGCTTTACCATCAGCATGACCGTCAGCTGTTAGATGGTTATCCCCAACACTCGCATGCAACGTTTTGAGTGAGAAAAGTTCATCATTAATGGTTAGCTGCATAGACGCGTCAATGGGGTAATCCTGCACCTTGCCTGTTAACTTTTTAAGCTCTAACTGGATATTCATTTTATCCGTTAGCGATCCCTTGGTTACCCACTCCATCTTTAAGTTGCCCGGATAATCAGCAATAAATGCAGCGGGGTTTAACCCATCGCCAGTTACTGCTAACTCCCAATTAAGCTCGGGTGACCAGGTCATTCTTCCCTTTAGATCGGCATTACCTGCATCCCCATTTAAGTGCAATGTTTCTACCGCTAACTGTTCCAAATTACCTTTACCCAACAGGTTCAATTGATACTCTGGATATTCAGCATACTTCCAATGCCCTTTCGCTGTTAAATGGTAATCAGCTACTTCTCCTTTAATACCAAGGTCTAGCAAACCTAC
>JAZGES010000140.1:0-7670 GCA_036478935.1 Thiotrichaceae bacterium | reverse complement strand
TTAAAGGGGGAACGGCCTTCCCGATAACTTATGCTATATTAAAGAAAAGCCGATAGAATTATCTTATAAAAAACGTTCAACTGATCTTGAGATTAAACATACAAGGGGGAGGCTAAAAGCGAATACTTTCATAGTCTCAGAAGCAAAAAGGCTAGTAGGCTAGTAGGGTTGTTGGTAACTTCTTTGCGTTAAAGCACTTTATCTACAGAACTTCCCATATCTCGTTATAAGTATCATCCTTTTTCTGTAGCTCTTCAGGTGATACAGAAGCCACATATTCACACATGGCAAATGCGCCTTGACCTTCATTAATGTGGATAATCTCTACATTTTCTTTGCGTTTGCCCACTTTCATCTCAAGTATGTCACCTAGGTTAAACATATAGTCAGGTAGTACCAAATAGGGTTTTTCTTTAAGACCTTCAATACGTGGCAGCAATAGGCCATCTACAGGTAATTTTTGAGTTAGTGTTCGGTTAGTTACATTTTTGATAGTGATAGGTAGTGAGCGAGGTGAGAGAAGCTCTATACCGACTAAAAGACCTGTGCTTTCAATAAAGTCCATCCAGCGTATCGTGCCAATTTGCCATCTTTCAGAGTCATCGGCAGGGTCTTGCATAGCGATGAGTTCGCCTACTCGTACACCGGATGAGTCTTTTTCTTTCCAGCGCAGACCATACCCTTCGGAACAGCTGTTTTGGATTTCCCATGCTCTGAGTTCAATTTCTGTGTCGGCTAATTGTTGCTGGGTATCTGTGGCAGCCCATGGACTAGAGCTTGAACTATTTTCTCCATAGATAAGCTCTTCGAAATGCTCGTCATCTTGATAGTCTGAACGGTCTTCCAGATTTTCTTCTTCAATTCTGATGATTTTAACGATATTACTTAAATGGCTAACTAGCGGCGTTTGCTCATTTCTTGGGAAGCGTTTAAAACGTCTGTTCTTTACTAAGGTTAATGAGTTAATTAAGCGAATAGCCAAACTGTGGTTGAGCATGGGGAATGTATCATTTGAGCCCAAATTGGCATCTTCTGTTTCTTGTGCAAATTGCTCTAATGCTTCTAGTGTTTTACTCATTTCGAATAAACGTACGGTGGGCGAGTTTAGTAACTCTGCGACAGGCATGAGTGTGGGTGCTTCGTCACTATTTAGCATAGCGGTATGCGCATATTTTCCTGTCGGTTTAGTCGTATCGTTGTGAATTTCTATGCCTTCTAATGTTTGCCTGAAAAAACGATCTAGTCTGGAAATTTCCCCGAGGCGGATAGTGCTAGGGCGCGCTAAAGCAAGTAGGCTGATGTGCTTGAAATAGTCTTCAATCGTTTGGCTGCTGTAGTCAACCTTGGTTTTTTCTGGAATAGTTAGGTGTTCAACTTTGTTTTCGCACGCCAACAAATAAAGATGGTGGATGTCGCGCCATAGTCCATTTTTTGGTTTGATATAGACGGTATAGCTATTGACCAGAACACGTCCCATATAGTTGAGTGAACGTCCAATAGAAAGCAGTAGTAGCTTCTTATTGCCATTTCTTTTCGTTAGCATCTCAAGTGCAGAAAGCTGATAGGCGCCTGCCATTTCCAGTAATAAAGATTGGTTAAGGTCGAAGATCTTTTTACTTCGCTCAGGTAGTGGAAATGAGCGGGCAACTAGATGCTTTTTTAGATTTTCTAAAGCCATTTCTGAATAAGGACGAATGACTTCAGCAATCTCAATCCTTTTTTGTGGTGGGATCTGGCTGTTGTTTAGCTCGGTCATGCAGAAATATAAGCGGCGAGTCATTTCACCAAAATTACTGGTGGGAAGTATCTCAACCCACTTTCGAGCTTGAGGTACTGAAAGGGGTGATTGAGTAATATCAGTTTTTGGGCTTAGAATATTCATCGATAAAGTTAGTCTTTTATTATTGTTATTATTAGTGTCCCGTAAGGCAATAATAGCATGTCCCGTTTGTCAGTTGATGGGGGTCTTAGACCGTTTGCCAGAAATTTCCCTGACCAGTTTGGGTACTAAATAGCCGGGTAATGTTTCTCTTAGTTGTTGCATCAGGTTAAGTGCCTGCGCTTCATCAACTTCAAAATGTGCAGCTCCTTGCACGCGATCTAGCAGATGTAAATAATAGGGTAGTACGTGATGAGTTTGCAGGGTGTGACTTAATGCAGCTAATGATTTAAGTGAGTCGTTAACTCCTTTTAACAGTACGCTTTGGTTTAATAATAACGTGCCGGACTGATGGAGTTGTGTGAGAGCCGACTGTGTGATTTCACAAAATTCATTAGCGTGGTTGGCATGAATCACCATAACTTTTTGAATAGCTAGAGCAGAGAACCATTGCATAAATTTTTCATCAATACGTTCGGGTAATACCAAAGGTAAACGAGTATGCAGTCGCAAGGTAGTGATATGGGGTATATCTGTAATTTGAGTACATAACGATTGTAATCGTTGATCTGATAGAGCTAAAGGATCACCGCCACTCAAAATGACTTCATTGATGCTTTGATCTGCTTTAATTCCAGCAATGATTTGTTGCCATTCATTCTTGCTGGCTTGATGTTCAGCGTAAGGGAAGTGTTGGCGAAAGCAGTAACGACAGTGAATAGCACAGGCGCCTGTGGTTATAATTAATGCACGACCTGCGTATTTTTGTAGGATGCCTTTTTGGCTGACTGCATGAAGGTCGCTAACGGGGTCTAATTGGAAAGTATCAGAAAGGTTTGTTTCTGCATCTAATGGCAGAACCTGCTTGAGTAAAGGATCATTCCAGTCACCGATACGCATCTTGTCGACAAAGCTACGGGGTACACGTAATGGAAAATGTTGAGGATTGAAATGCTGTTTGTTGAGTTTTTCAGGATCGAGCTTTAGTAGCCTCATTAGTTCAGCAGGTTCACGAATGACATTAGCTAGTTTTTTTTGCCATATAGACTCAGAGCCATCGGTTGATTGGGGCTTAGATAAAGATTCTACTATTAAGGACTGATTTTTAGACACGTTTCCGGTTATCATAGGCACACATCATAAATTAAGAAAGAGTTAGGAAAGAAAATGGCAACTTATAACACTAATGGATTTAAGAGTGGACTTAAAATTATATTAAACGGTGACCCTTATAACATCGTTGAGAATGAATTTGTAAAGCCCGGAAAAGGTCAGGCTTTTAATCGCGTTAAAATCCGCAATCTGAAAACAGGTAAAGTGATTGATAAGACGTGGAAGTCCGGCGAGAGTGTTGAAGCGGCTGATGTGGTAGAAAAAGACTTGCAGTACTTATATACCGATGGCGAATTTTGGCATTTTATGGATGCTGAAACCTATGAGCAAGTAGGTGCAGATGCTAATGCAGTCAGTGAGAATAAGTACTGGTTGAAAGATGGCGATACTTGCATGGTGACGTTATGGAATGAAGTGCCTATCTTGGTTACGCCTGCCAACTTTGTTGAGTTGACGATCACTCAGACTGATCCTGGATTGAAAGGTGACACAGCTCAAGGTGGCACTAAACCTGCAACTACCGAGACAGGTGCTGTTATTAAAGTACCTCTGTTTATTGAAGAAGGTGAAGTGCTGAAGATTGATACTCGAACGGGTGAGTATGTTTCTAGAGCGAAAACTTCATAAACGTAAATTTATAAATGGTTAGGTGTCTATGCGACAACTGATTATCCAAAGAGCACGAATATTGTATGACATTCGTGCTTTTTTTTATCAGCGTGATGTGCTGGAAGTAGAAACCCCTGCGCTTTCTCAAGCAGGCAATACCGATCCTTTCATTGACAGTTTTCAAGTGGAAGCAGAGGGTGGTACTCGTTATTTGCATACCTCTCCCGAATATCCTATGAAGCGTTTGCTAGCAGCAGGTTCAGGCGATATCTACCAGGTTTGTAAAGTCTGGCGCGCGAGTGAAGTTGGATCACGTCATAACCCTGAGTTTACGATGCTGGAATGGTATCGATTAGGGTTTACCTATCATCAACTCATGAAAGAGGTAGAAGCCTTACTGCAAAGTATTTTGACCTCAGCTCATGAAAACTCACGCTTTGTCAGTTATCGAGAGCTTTTCCTTGAAGTTCTGGGCTTCGATCCACATATTGCTAACAACTCTGAATTACAAAGTAGCATGGCTCAACAGCAACTTGATGTGATGGGTGAGTTAGATCATACAGCGATGCTTGATGTGTTAATGACACACTGTATTGAGCCAACGTTTGCTAAGGATAGACTAACGTTTGTATATGACTATCCTGCTGAGCAGAAGGCTCTAGCTATTCTTAGTGATGATGAGTCTCCTGTTGCACAACGTTTCGAAGTGTATTGGGGGGCGGTAGAGCTAGGGAATGGCTATCAGGAACAAACAGATGCGGATATGAATGCATCTATTTTACAATCAGATTCTAATAAACGTGAAGCTAAAGGGATGACAAATATTCCAATAGATGAACGATTTATAGCAGCACTGAGGCAAGGTTTGCCGATGTGTTCTGGCGTGGCAATTGGGTTAGATCGTTTGTTAATGTGCCAGTTGAATAAAAAGAATCTGCAAGAAGTTATCAGTTTTCCGTGGACAATGGCATAATGCGCCGCTTATTACCGTAACTGCCCAGATCACGCTCTATTTTCCCAATAGCTGTGTTGAAAGTGCTCAAGTATACTTATACGTTCCGCGCTTTCGCCTTACTCTTGGAAAAATTGAGCGCAATCTGGACAGTTACGACAGAATTTATTTTTACGTTAAATGGAGAAAAAACGTGGGATTTTTAATATCAGATGCTTATGCCGAAGGTGCACCATCAGGTGGCGGTGACCCAATACAGCTAGTGATTATGGTGGGAGTATTTTTTGCCATTATGTACTTTATGATTATCCGCCCTCAGCAAAAGCGTGCGAAAGAACATAAGGCTTTGTTAGGTGGTATGTCTAAAGGTGATGAGGTTGTTACCACTGGCGGTATTATAGGGAAAGTCGTTAACATTGGTGAGAATTTTATTGAGATGAAAGTTTCAGAAGGTAATACCTTGAAAATTCAGAAACATGCTATTGCAAATGTTATGCCTAAAGGCACGATGAAGAGCCTTTAAATAACTATTGTTTAAGTCTGTGGGTCGGGTTGGCTACTGGTCTACATTAACGTAGTTCAAGTTATAACGTAGTTCAAGCTTAGTTGCTTAGAATTCTGATTAAGCCTTTATATCGTCATACTCGCGAATGCGGGTATCCAGTGCCGGCACAGTGCCATTTGTTGGGATGGATTCCTGTTTTACGGGAATGACGCAGACTTTATTCAGAATTTCTTTCTCATAGGTACTACTCATTGGTACTAAGAGAAAGGCGGCAACCGTCATAATAAGAAAAGAATAATAAAACTATAAAACTGTTGGTAAAAATATGAATCGATATCCTCTCTGGAAGTATGTCTTGATTGGCGTTGTGGCGCTTTTTGGTTTCATCTACGCTTCCCCTATTTTATATCCCTCCGATCATGCGGTGCAGATTACTGCGGTAGGTCAAAATACCATTACTGAAGATGTGCTAAGTAAAACTCGAACGGCTATATCGTCTCAGGGAATTGCTAGTAAAAGCATAGTCATAGAAGGCGATAAAATTCTGGCTCGTTTTCCAGATTCAGATTCACAGCTAAAAGCCATTAAGCAGCTTCGCGAAACGCATAGCGAAGAAAACTTCACTACTGCTTTAAACCTTGCCCCTACAACTCCAGGCTGGCTTAAGTCGCTGGGTGCTAAGCCTATGTATATGGGACTAGACCTACGTGGTGGTGTTCATTTCCTTATGGAAGTAGACATGGAAGCTGCGCTTAAAAAAGCGATGGATAACTACAAAGATAGTTTCCGCGATACCTTGATCAAGAAGAAGATTCGCTATCTAGGTGTGGTGACTAAAGATGGCAATATTAAAGTAGTCTTTAAAGATGCTGCGTCTTTAGAGCAGGGACGTGAAGCAATAACTAAATCGACTTCAGGCGAGTTAGATTTTAGCGAGGAAGCTGGCAGCAAGGGTGTAACGCTAGTCGCTACCATGAAAGAAAGCACTATTCGTGAGAAGAAGCGCTTTGCCCTCAAACAAAACATTACTACCTTGCGTAATCGAGTGAATGAGCTAGGTGTTTCTGAGCCAATTATCCAACAGCAGGGATTAGAGCGAATCATAGTTCAGTTGCCGGGTATTCAAGATACTGCTCGTGCAAAAGAGATTCTAGGTGCAACCGCTACGCTGGAATACCATAAAGTAGATACCGAACATTCAGCCCTTGATGCGCAGAACTCAGGACGTGTTCCAAGAGGGATGGTGCTGTATAAGGATGATGTAGGTAATCCCGTTCTATTGCATCGTAAAATTATTATCGCGGGTGATCAAATCACGAGTGCATCTGCTGGTTTTGATAATAACTCCAATAGCCCTTCTGTATCTTTACGACTTGATGGTAAAGGTGCGAAACGCATGTTTGAGTTCACCTCAAACAATGTTGATCAACCTATGGGCGTGGTGTTTATTGAAACAAAAATCAGAAGTGTGACTGAAAACGGTGTCGTTAAGAAGAAGAAAGTGACTCGTAAGAAAGTTATCAGTATTGCTAACATCCTAGAGCCATTCGGTAGTAGCTTTCAAACGACGGGTCTAGATTCTCCTCAAGAAGCACATAACCTTGCTTTGCTACTACGTGCTGGTGCATTAGCCGCTCCGGTTTATATTGTAGAAGAACGTACGGTAGGCCCAAGCCTTGGGCAAGCCAATATTGATGCAGGTTTTAAATCAGTTATGTTGGGCTTTGTTCTAGTGCTCATCTTCATGGCTGTTTATTACAAAGTCTTCGGCTTAGTCGCTAATATGGCGTTGGCATTGAATCTGGTATTAATTGTTGCTGTGCTGTCGTTAATGCAAGCCACACTAACCTTGCCGGGAATTGCCGGTATCGTACTAACTGTAGGTATGGCGGTTGATGCCAACGTATTGATCTATGAACGGATTAAGGAGGAGCTACGTAATGGTTTGACTCCTCATACGGCTATCAACTCAGGTTATGAAAAAGCCTTATCTACCATTGCTGATGCGAATATCACGACGCTAATAGCAGCGACCGTGCTCTATGCTTTCGGCACAGGGCCAATCAAAGGTTTCGCAATTACCTTAGCAATCGGAATTCTGTCTTCCATGTTCACTGCCATTATGGGCACGCGGGCTATTATCAACCTGATTTACGGTAAGCGTAAAATCAATAAGTTGGCTATATAAGGAGCGACGCTATGGATAACAAAAGTGCGGATAACACAAATATGAATAATAAAAGAAAAGACATTAACTTCATGGGAATGGGTCGCGTAGCGGTCATTTTCTCGGCCCTGTTGATTATCATCTCTATAGCTTCTTTGGTTTTCAGAGGCCTAGAGCTTGGTGTCGATTTTACCGGTGGTACGGTGATGGAGCTTTCCTATCCGGGAGCTGTTGAACCGACTGAAATCAAGAAAACACTTATCAAACAAGGTTATGAAGATTTGACGGTGCAGCACTTTGGTAGTGTTGAAAAAGTCTTATTACGCATGGCTCCACAGAAGAGTGATAAAGCAGATATTAAAAAGGGTGCTGTTGATGCGAATGCACAGTTAAGTAACGATGTGTTAAAGACATTACAAGCCGGAACTCCCGGTATCACCATGGA
>JAZGES010000139.1:0-8820 GCA_036478935.1 Thiotrichaceae bacterium | reverse complement strand
GCCATATATAACCCAACACGCCAGCGATTAATGATGCCAAGAGTATGCCCGTTTTTGCCATAAGCAGGTCTTCGGGGCTATGTGCAAACCCAAGTTCTGCGATAAAGATCGACATCGTAAACCCAATGCCAGCTAATAAGCTGACACCAATAATATGTTTCATATTCAAGCTGGGTGGTAAATTAGAAATCCCCAGCTTCAAGGCTATCCACACAAATACACTGATGCCTAGGAGTTTTCCTAACACAAGCCCTGCAAGCACACCGACAGAAACGGAGTGGAAGAGAGTATTCCCCAGCTCACTGAATTCGATGGGGATGCCAGCGTTGGCAAGTGAGAAGATAGGAATAATGAAATAAGCAGTAGGTATATGCATGGAATGCTCTAGAACCTGTGCAGGTGCTTGCACTCTATGAATTCCTGTTGCTAGTGCACGTACTTTAGCGCGCATTTGGTAGTTTTTTACAATATTGGGTTCGGCTTGATAGCTTTCACCTATCTCCTGTAATAATTCTTTAGCGCGTGCTAAAAAACGTTCGGGATTGTATTTGGGGCGAATGGGAATAATGAAAGCAAGAAAAATACCCGCTAGTGTGGCGTGAACGCCGCTTTTTAAGACAGCTAACCAAAGTAAGATGCCGAGTAAAACATAAGGCAACGGCTTTCTGATGCCACCGAGGTTTAAGCTGGCTAGTGCAATAAGTACTCCCGCTGCTGCGAACAGGGCAGGAATGTTAAGTTGCTCGGTATAAAAAATGGCAATAACCAAAACAGCACCCAAATCATCAACAATGGCAAGCGCTACCAAAAAGCCGAGTAATGCGTTTGGTACACGGTTTCCCAGCAAAGCTAATACACCTAGGGCAAAGGCGATGTCTGTTGCCATCGGCACGCCCCAACCATCAAAAGTATGCCCGGAAGGATTGAAAGCAATGTAAATAAGAGCAGGAATCGTCATTCCGCCAATGGCTGCAATAATGGGCAGCATGGCAGCTTTGAAATTAGATAACTCTCCTACTAAAAGCTCTCTTTTTAGTTCAAGCCCAACCACAAAGAAAAACAAAGCCATTAAGCCATCATTGATCCAGTGATGAATGCTCATAGAAAGCTTCCATTCACCCACACCTATACTGAAATAAGCGTCTAAAAAGTGATGATAATCATCTGCCCAATGACTGTTTGCAAGAAACAGTGCAATACCAGCGCATAGCATTAATAAAATGCCACTAGTAGTTTGACGGTGAATAAATTCTTCAATCGGTGTTAATACCAGATCAAAGGCTTTTTCCCAAGGAGCGGAATATATTTTGTTGTCCATATTTAGGGTTGTTTTGTTTGTGTTGGAAGAAATGAGTCTCGCATCCGTCATACTGGCGGATGAGGCTGTGAAAGTATTAGTTTTTAGCCTCCCCCTTTTTGAAGGGGGATTGAGGGGGATTTAACGAAAGTTAGTAATATACTGACACTTCAGTGTTTATTGCTGAAATTTTAAATTTCCCCTAACCCCTCTTTGCGAAAGAGGGGCTTATTCTTAATAGTCGTTCTTCATCGCTCGCTGTTTCTCACGATCCCAATCCCTTTCTTTCTCTGTATTGCGCTTATCATGTTGCTGCTTACCTTTAGCTAAGCCAATTTCCAATTTCACGCGGTTCTTTTTCCAATACAGTGCAAGTGGCACAACGGTGTAACCTTTTTGGTCTGTTGCGCCAATTAAGCGAGAAATTTCGTGAGCATTTAAAAGCAGTTTCCGAGTCCGAACAGGGTCTGGATTGATATGAGTAGATGCAGATAGTAAAGGTGAGAAATGGGCTTTATGAAGCCACGCTTCACCTTTATGAATCTGTACATAGCCTTCTTTTAGTTGGGCGCGACCGTCTCTTAGACTTTTGACTTCCCAGCCTTCCAGTACGAGTCCTGCTTCAAAGGTGTTTTCTATGAAAAAGTTATGACGGGCTGCTTTGTTAAGAGCAATGGTTACTCCGCCATGACCTTTTTTTTTCTTTCGTTTAGCCATTCGGATATTATATAACATAACGACAGCAGGATTACAGCAAATCCACTAATCAATAAATAATAGGGTAGTGGGTTAAACCTGTGATGCATGGGGATTTGAAAGATAAAGGCTTGCAAGCTTTATTACAGCAGTTAGCAGCGCATAATCAGGGTTTGTGTCTGATTTCTTCACGCCAAGATGTGGTGGAGCTTGCGGATAAGCCTTTGGTTTTAGCGTATGATTTGGGGCAATTACAAACACCTGATGGGGTTGCGCTTTTAAAATCCTTTGGGGTTCACGGTGCTGAGGCTGATTTAGAAAAAGCGGTTAAAGAAGTGGCAGGTCATGCACTGGCGCTTAATTTATTGGGCAACTATGTCAAAACCCTATTTAAAGGGGATATTCGCCAGCGGGATAAAATAAAAAACCTAAGTGATGAACGTAAAGAAGGCAAACATGCTGAAACGGTGATGGCAGCGTATGAGATTCATTTACAAAATGGCAACAAACAAAGCACAACCGCCCTGTCGATTCTCTATATGATGGGTTTATTTGATCGTCCTGCCTCGGTAGCTGCGATACAGCATTTACGTGATGCTAAAATCCCTGATTTAACCGATCAACTCGGTGACGAAAACGACTGGCTCTATGCTCTAGAAGATCTACGCCAGCAACAGCTACTTAATAGTGACGAAGAAAACAGCAACAAGCTAGACACCCATCCGCTAATCCGAGAATACTTTGCTAAACGCTTAAAAGAAGCCTACCCCGAAGCATGGCAACAAGCCCATTCTCAGCTTTATCATTATTACAAAGCACTACCCGAAAAAGAACAGCCCGACACATTGGAAGAAATGGAACCGCTATTTGCAGCCATAGCGCATGGCTGTGCAGCGGGAATGCATCAAAAAGCTTTGGGTGAAGTGTATTGGCCTCGAATACGGCGAGAAGGTGATATGTATCTCACTAAAAAACTAGGAGCTAATGGTACTGAACTTTCAGTAATCTCTCATTTCTTTAGCCAACACTGGCACACTCCTGCCGCAGAATTAACCGATGATGATAAAGCAGTTGTACTTAACTTTGCTTCTTTGCCCCTGCGAGCCTTGGGACGACTGCAAGAGGCGGTAGAGCCTATGCAGGCAGGTAGAAACATGAGTATTAAACAAGAAGATTGGAGAGGTGCAGCACAAGATGCCAGCAACCTTAGTCAACTACAACTCACGCAGGGAGCTATTTCACTTGCCATAAAAGCCGCACAACAGAGTGTGGAGTTTGCAGACAAGAGCGGTAATTGGGAATCACAAGTAATTAATCGCACCACCCTTGCCGATGCCCAACATCAGGCAGGTGAACTGGCAGAATCGCATCACACCTTTAAAGAAGCTGAAGCCTTGCAAAAAGAAAGGCAGACAGGCTACCCGCAACTCTATTCTTTGCAAGGATTCCGCTATTGTGATCTGCTACTGACAGCGGGTGAATGGCGGGAAGTGCGGCGGCGGGCGGAGCAGACTTTGACATGGGCAGAACAACAAGGAACACTTCTTTTAGATATTGCCTTAAATCAACTCTCACTAGGTCGAGCCAGCCTACAACAGGCGCTTGATGCTAATCGTGAATGGGTAAAGTCAGAACCATCCAGCAAGCTATCACTCGACATGCAAATCCCCATAAAATTGGCTGAACCTGTCTTGGGAAACGATCTCTTAGCAAATAGCCTCTTGGCAAATAAAGTGGATGCGGTTGCTAAAGATAATACGCTGGATGACGCAAACTTATCCAGCCTACAACAAACCAAAAACTGGCTAGATCAGTCAGTTGAGGGACTGCGTAAATCAGGGCATGAAGAATATTTACCACTCGGACTACTCGCCCGTGCTTGTTATTACCGCTTTGTAGTCTGTGTTTCGTTAGCGCCCAACATAGACTACCAGAGTGCATTGCAAGATTTGCAGGAGGTTTATGACATCGCCCAACGCGGTGGAATGCTTTTACACCTCACTGATTATCATTTGGAAAGTTCACGCTTGATATTGTCCACTGATCCCAAGCAAAAGCTATTTGATTTAAGTGCCAGCGAACATATCCAAAAAGCAAAAGAATTGATAGAAGAAACAGGCTATAAACGCCGCTTGCCAGAGGTGGCGTATTTGGAAGGGCTTTTGTGACTACTCTTAAGGAAACACTGAACAAGTTCAAGAAATATCGTCATACCCGCGAAGGAGACTGTGAAGGTATTCATAAAAGTTCCCCTCTTAGTAAAGAGGGGTTAGGGGAGATTTTGAAAGGTCAGGGATAAATACCGAAGTATCAGTATATTACTGGAATTTTTAAATCCCCTCAATCCCCCTTCAAGGGGGAGGCTAAAAGCGAATGCTTTCACAGTCTCCTTTGCGAGAATGACGGGGACTTGATCAGAGGTTCCTTAAAGGTATAGCCTTTTCTTTCGTTTCACCATTCGGATATTATGTATCAAAATGAGAGCTGGATTAGTAAACCACGTTAATCCAAGTAGCTAATCGAATAGATAGGAGTGTTATGCCAACAATTAATCGCAGTGCGCTGGTAGCGTTTACGCCAAAGCAAATGTTCGATATTGTCAATGATGTTGATAATTATGTGGAGTTTTTGCCTTGGTGTGGTGCATCAGAGGAAATAGACAGGGAGGGTGATTCGGTCAAGGCTTCCGTGACTATCGCGAAAGGCCCTGTACACAAGACTTTTGTTACGCAAAATAAATTAGAAGAGAACAAAGTCATTGAGATGCAGTTAGTGGATGGCCCTTTTAAGTATTTAAAGGGCGCTTGGCGGTTTGATGATCTTAAAGGTCAAGCTTGTAAAATATCTCTGGATCTGGATTTTGAATTTACTAATGGACTGGTTAGCTTGGCACTTGGGCCGGTTTTTAACCAAATTGCAAACTCTATGGTTGATGCCTTTGTAGAAAGAGCGAAGAATATTTATGTCTAATCAAATACAAGTTGAAGTGGTTTACGGGTTGGCAGAAGAGCAGAGTTTATTGTCTTTTCTTGCGGATGAAGGCATTACGGTGGAAGGTGCGATTAAGCAGTCTGAAATATTGGAGGAGTACCCCGATATTGATTTAAGCAAGACGAATAAAGTGGGCTTGTTCGGAAAGTTAACTAAATTGACTCAAGTGCTGCGAGATAAAGATCGAGTTGAGATTTACCGCCCACTCATTGCTGATCCCAAAGAGGTTCGTAAAAAGCGTGCTGCTGAAGGTAAGAAAATGGGTAAAGGCGGTGGCAAGACCGACGTCAAGGCTACAGCTAAGGTGAAACAGTAATGGAGCGAATCGCTTTTATTGGCTTAGGCACGATGGGCTATCCGATGGCGGGTCATCTGGTTAATAAAGGCTATGAGGTGACGGTTTTTAACCGTACGGGTGCGGTTGCAGAAAAGTGGGCGACTGAATATGAGGGCAAAGCAGTAGCAAGCTTGGCAGAAGCTGTTAACCATGCAGATGTAGTGATTACTTGTTTAGGTAATGATGAAGCTGTTTACGGTGTATATGCGGGTGCCTCTTCGGGGCAGAGTGTTTTTGATGCTATGAAGCAAGGCGCTATTTTAATTGATCACACCACAACCTCGGCTACGCTTGTCGAAAAGCTATCGGTATTGGCGCAAGAACGCGGTGCTTATTTTCTTGATGCGCCTGTTTCGGGTGGTCAGGTGGGTGCAGAGCAGGGTGTGTTAACGATAATGGTGGGTGGTGATGAGCAAGCTTTTCAGCAATGTGAGGCTGTATTATCTAGTTATGCAAAGGCTATAAAACATGTGGGTAAGTCGGGTGATGGTCAGCGATGTAAAATGGTGAATCAGCTTTGTGTTGCAGGTGTGTTGCAAGGGTTGTCAGAAGGTTTAGAGCTGGCTAAACAATCAGGTTTTAGTGCAGAGACTATTCTAGATGCTCTTCAGCATGGTGCAGGTAGCTCTTGGCAGATGGTGAGTCGAACCGAAACCATGATGAAGGGAGAATTTGATTTCGGTTTTGCGGTGGATTGGATGCGTAAAGATCTTGGGATTTGTCTGGATGAGGCTAAGAAGCACGGATTAGATTTGCCGTTGGCAAGAATGGTGGATAGTGAGTATAAAAAATTACAAGAAAGAGGGCATCAGCGAAGTGATACGTCTGTTTTGATATGTCAGTTTGATGGTCGTGAAAAGAAAGCAGGGGATAGTTGAGTGGAGATTCTTGAGAATGTTTCATTAAAACCCTACAACACGTTTGGTGTTGCTTCCATGGCGCGTTATTTTACTGAAATTAATACACTGGATGATGTGTTAGAGCTTGTTGCTTGGCGTAAACAAAATGATCTGCCGTGCTTGATAATGGGTGGCGGTAGTAATCTGCTGTTTAAAAATGACTATTCAGGGCTAGTCGCACATATTAATTTACAGGGTAAGTCGCTTTTATCGTCCGATGAGCAAGCTAGTTATGTTCGCGCAGGTGCAGGTGAAATTTGGCATGACTTTGTGCGTTGGACGATTGATCAGGGTTATGCTGGATTAGAAAACCTATCTCTAATTCCTGGTACGGTGGGTGCGGCTCCGGTACAAAATATTGGTGCTTATGGTGTTGAGCTGGTTGATCTCTTGCATTCCGTTGAGGCAATAGACTTGGAGTCGGGAGATATGCGTGAGTTTGATGTGGAGGCGTGTCAGTTTGCTTATCGCGATAGCTATTTTAAATCGGTAGAACCTCATCGTTATTTGATCACAGCGGTTACTTTTCGATTGCCACATCAGCCAGAATGGAAGTTAAGTTATGCTGGTTTAAAAGACCAACTTAAAGGTCAAGCTCTAACATCAAGGCTTATTAGCGATACGGTCATGAAAATTAGGCAAAGTAAATTGCCAGATCCGGCCATTATTGGAAATGCAGGGAGTTTCTTTAAAAACCCGATACTGCCTGAATCCGAATGGGAGTTATTAAAGGCAAAGAACTCTGAGTTACCAGGATACCCGCAACCAGAACAAAGGATGAAAACCTCAGCAGCATGGATGATTGATCAGTGTGGCTGGAAAGGGCGTAAGCTTGGCGCTGCCGGTGTTTATGAAAACCATGCTTTAGTTTTAGTGAATCATGGTGGTGCTACAGGTTCAGAGTTATGGGATGTTGCAGAGGCTGTTATTCAATCGGTTCAAGAAAAATTTCAGGTTAACTTAGAGCCAGAGCCTAGAGTGATTTAGGTTGATCAACTATGTTAATCACTGACTACAATTTAGAATCCCTGCGCTACAAAGTAGAACAGGAAGGTGGTTTTCAAATTGCGATTACGCCTATCTATCCACAGCTGTTTGAAAAGGTAGCTAGAGATGCTGATGCCCTGCACGATAAGTTAGAACAAGCAGGCTACAGCGTTCTAATGGATAACAGAAATCAAAAGCCTAGAAATATGTTTGCCGTTATTGAGTTCTTGGGAATACCCCATAGGTTGACTCTGTCTGGTCGTTCCTTGGAGGTAGGTGTGTATGAATATTTCAATTCGCACACCGAATTCAGATCGAAAATCAAACGTGAAGAAGTGCTTGATTTTATGGAGCAACAAATTGATTTAGCAGGATTGAATCCAGATTAACTGATCGACCGTAAGATACTTCAAGCGTACTAAAATGCGTTTTTTGTCGTATACTTATTATACGCAACCTTTGCAAAGTAATTGCAAGGGCTTTAGCGCAATAAACTTTTAATGATGTAAAAAAGGAAATACAAATGATTTCACGTAAAAATCTATTAGCTTTAGCTGTAAGTTCTACACTAGCTGCAGGTCTTGTAGCATGTGGTGATGATGCAGCAAATAAAATGAACGAAGCTGCTGCTGGGGCTGTAGATAAAGCTGCTGAAGTTGCAACTGATACAGCAAATAAAGCGGTTGACGCTGCTGCTGGTGCAATGAAAGAAGGCAAGTGTGGCGAAGGCAAATGCGGTGGCGACAAAGCTGGAAAGATGGAAGGCGAAGGTAAATGCGGCGGCGACAAAGCTGGAAAAGAAGGCAAGTGTGGCGAAGGCAAATGTGGTGGCGACAAAGCTGGAAAGATGGAAGGCGAAGGTAAGTGCGGCGGCGATAAAGCTGGAAAAGAAGGCAAGTGCGGTGAAGGAAAATGTGGCGGCGATAAGAAGTAATCTTATCTCTGTTGATTATACCAAGCTGTTTGAACAGTTGGCATAATTTGTATTGTAGCTAGTGCTCTGCTTTGAGTGGAGTGCTAGTTTAAACGGTCATAATACCTACCACGGTATAAAAGGCGTTTACTTTCCTGAAGATCACTATCTTCGAACTCGGTTCTGCAATGTAATACATTATTGCAAAGCAAGCCTTCTCCTGCTTTAAGTGTATATTTCAAAATATACGGTGAGCCGGTTTCCCATAAGCTATCTAAGAAGTCTACGGCTTCGCTTGTATACCTATCGTTCTTCCAATTAATATTTCTTTTGCGAGCAGAGTAGCGCATATGCAGTCTGCCATTCTTATTGAGACTAAACACAGGTCCTGTTTGTTCAGCTCTTATAATTTCTCCATCTAATACATTCGCGGGTATTGTCAGCGCGTCGGGCTCACTCAATGCCTTAATGTAATTAGGGTTTTCATCTCTCAAAAGAATATAGGCAATATCCATATCCAATAATAAGCTTTCACCTCCACGCATAGCCGGTTGGGCACAATGCAGCAGCATTCCATTAATTTGTTTTTCTTTGGTGTTGTAATAACCGTCTGTATGCCAACTCAGCTTTCTTGAGCTGTAGGGAATGTATTCGTGTTGTCCGGTGTTCTTGCGGACTTCTATAGAGGTAAGTTGGTCGC
>JAZGES010000138.1:0-2713 GCA_036478935.1 Thiotrichaceae bacterium | reverse complement strand
GCTTTTTCAACATTGGCAGCAAAGTCTGATTCACTTGAAAAGACAATCGCATCTTCGCCTGAGTCGGCTAATACATGAAACTCGTGTGAGTCATTGCCACCTATCGAACCTGTATCCGCTTCAACTGCACGGAAATCTAGTCCTAGTCGTGTGAAGATGTTGCTATACGTTTGATACATCAGGTCATAGGTTTCTTGAAGTGATTCTTGAGTCATATGGAAAGAGTAAGAATCTTTCATCAAGAACTCACGCGCACGCATGACGCCAAAACGAGGGCGCAATTCATCACGGAACTTGGTTTGGATTTGATAATAATTAATGGGTAATTGCTTGTAGCTGGTTAAATCTTTACGAGCATAGTCTGTAATGATTTCTTCATGAGTGGGGCCAAAGCAATAGTCGCGTTTGTTGCGATCTTTAAATTGTAACAACAACGTTCCATATTGTTCCCAGCGCCCCGACTCTTGCCAAAGCTCAGCAGGCTGTACCGTAGGCATCAAAACTTCAATGGCACCTGACTTATTCATCTCATCACGAACGATATTTTCAATATTCCGCAATACACGTAAACCTATTGGCATCCATGTATAAAGCCCTGATGACAGACGTTTGACCATGCCGGCTTTGAGCATGAGCTGATGGCTGATGATTTCGGCATCGGCAGGGGTTTCACGAAGAGTAGATAAAGGAAAACGGGAAGTTCGCATGATGTGGTTAATTAGTGAATTAAATGGGAAAGAATTATAACTGACTAACGGTTGTTATGGGTACTTCTTATTAATGGTCTTCGCTCTGATTCTAACGTTGGATCAATATTCCCCTATGAATAACGGTTGAAACGGTTAATGAGGGTTTTTCTTGATATAAGCTTGAGCAAAACGTTTTCCCAGCTCCAGTTGTCCTTTGGCATCATAATGAACATGGTCAAAAATTTTCCCTAGTCCATCTGTTGGGATGACCACCGTGTTTTTTGATGTTTGTCCTACTTTATTTTGAGCGCTTTGTACCAGTTCTGTCATAGTGAATGCAGGATCTTGAGGGTTAACTTGTCCCATAATAAATAGGCTATTAGGTGATACTAAATTGTTTCGTAAGCCGTTAATAAGGCGTCTTAAACTTCCTTCGTATTGAGTTGCAGTTTGCTTGTTTCTGGCATCTTTTTCACCTTGCATCCAGACAACTGCATCTATTGCTTGGTTCTCATCAAGATCAGCGAATTTAACTTGGCGCAACATGCTTTTATATAACCCGCTACCTGGCATCCATTGTTGAATTGAGCTTCCGGTAGCAACGGTTTTAATAATGATATGAGTATCTTGAGGATAGGCTCTAGCAACTGCATGAGCAAAGCCAACTTCTGGTCCAAAATAAGAATACTTAGCTAAGTCGCGAGGGCGCCCCTGATAATAGAATTTTACATTGTGAGGTGTTTTTCGGTAACTGGCTGGCAAGGAATGGGTCTTTCCTTTCCCCATCATGTTTGACTGCCCCGCAAGAATATAAATCCGATCTTTGGCATAGGCTTGTATTGGAAGCAATAAGTAGCTAATTAAAATTAGGCTGCTTAATAAGTAATTATTTCGTATTATCATACTGTTCCGTTAGCTGCATGGACTGGGTGCGCCATTCTATCCTATCCTGAGATGAACGGGATAAAACTTTCATAATGACCATCTAGGAATAGAAAATATATCCTCTCCTATCAAGTCGGAAGTACTACTCTTCAGTTTTAAGCATACTTGTTTTCATAAGGTTAATAAGGAAAGGAAAAGGTAGCTAATGAAAATTTTACTCACAGGTTCAAGCGGCTTTATCGGTCAGCATATTAAAGCGGCGTTATTGCGTAGCTCATCCTCAATTGGAGAAAACCACACGCTGTTGGCACCTTCACATAAAGAAGCTGACTTCAATAGTAACCTGACTATAGAAGACTGGTTGCCTCTTTTAGAAGAGGTTGATGTGGTCATTAATAGCGTAGGGATTATTGTTGAAAGCAAAGATCAACTCTTTTCACAATTACATACTGCTGCTCCCATTGCTCTATTTAAAGCCTGCGTAAAGAGTGGCGTAAAGCGAGTGATTCAAATTTCTGCTTTAGGTGCAGATGAGCAGGCTTTTACTCCTTACCAAATTAGTAAATACAGGGCTGATAAGGTGTTACGAGACTTACCTCTTTTATGGTTCGTACTGCGCCCATCACTTGTTTATGGTGAGGGAGGCAAGAGTTCAGCTATGTTCAAACGCCTGGCTTCATTAAAACTAATTCCACTACCCGATGCGGGTAAGCAATTGATACAGCCTGTACATATTAGCGACTTAGTTGCCGTGGTAGAACAATGTTTACGAGAAGAAACTCAAGTAAGAAAAACAATTGATGTGGTTGGGCCTAAAGCAATGACATTAGCGGATTACCTTCAGGCAATACGTGCTTCGATGGGTAAAACTAAAGCCAAAATTGTCGCTGTACCGATTAGATTAAGTCTATTTGCTGCAAGTGTAGGGTATAAACTTATTCCACTTTTTCACCCAGATAATATGCACATGTTAATGCAAGGTAATGTTGCAGATGTAAAGCCACTAGAAGATTTTCTTGGTCGTTTGCCACTGACAGTTGAAAAGGGATTTGCTCAAAAGTCTAGTGAGTTTGAGAGGAGACCGTAATGACCTATTTAATCATCAAATATAGTCATATTATCAGCATGGTTCTCTTATT